>CAZUYF010000029.1:8846-14648 GCA_964624675.1 uncultured bacterium | reverse complement strand
TCCCCGATTTAACACAAGAGCCTTTAGAACAGAACTTTGATACCGCCCCATGAATTCTGCTCGAGAGCGAGAGGACCGGTTTCATAACAGCGAAGAGCGTCTGGAGTGCCCTGTTCGACAACCCACAGCTGCTCATCGAATGAGCCAGAGTAGGCTCCCATGGTGCAGCCACCGGCTGTTTCGATATTGTAGAAGTGTTCAGCAATCAGTGTGCCGGAAGCATCAATCTGATAGATATTGTTGTCAGCGCTGGCCGTGGATACCCAGAGACAGTTATTGTAGGTATCCCATGCGGCACCGTATGTGCCTCCGTTTTGAACACCACTTGACCATAGTGTGAATGTTGCAGTACTTCCAGATACTCCGTCCCAGGTAACCTGGTAGATTTCCTCCGAAAAACTGCCTGTGTAGAAATGGGTTCCATCCCAGGCCTGAGCACGATTGGGGGAGACGGCGGCGCATGTGTAGTATCCTACGTAAGCGTAGGTACCGATATCGTAGTAGTCGACTGTGTTATCCTGGCTACCGAACATGTAAGTTCCATCACAGCATAAATCACGAAGACCCCATCCAGCGCTCTCGAACTGCTCGAAGCTGGTCACTACGGTATGAGCTGCATCAGCTGTAATTACCCATATGGTGTTTGGACTGCCACCATTATCGGCTGCGTCGGTTACCCATAGATTAGTGCCGTCGAAACCAACACCGACACAGTATACAGAGGTTCCAAGAGCTTCCAGATCGATGTAATCCAGCTCGTCGAGAAAAGCGTCACCACTGGCTCCAGACCCGGAACTCCCGGTGACTGCCGCATCCGTTGTTTCGGCATTTGCTGATACAATGAACGCAAGCACAAGCAAAATAAGAATATAGCGCATTTCACTCCCTTCTTATGTTTTTCAAAAAGTATCTATCACTAAGTATTATCAATACGGTTTATAATCGAAGTGGTCAAGGGTATCCTGATTCTCAACAGAGAAGTGCTATGTTGTGAGCAAATCACTACACTGTTGGAAATCGATCTGGAAAACCTGATATATTCCCTGTTGCGGAATCACAAGCTTTCATCGGGAAGGAATCAGAATGCCAGGACAGGTTGATGTTGTAATAATCGGTGCTGGAACGGCAGGACTGTCAGCACTTGGACATGTGAGAAAAAGAACGGACAACTTTGTAATTATCAACGACGGTCCATACGGTACAACATGCGCTAGAATAGGCTGTATGCCTTCAAAGCTGCTCATTGAGGCTGCCGATGTTTATCACAAAAGACATCATTACGAGGAGATGGGTTTCGTCCAGGTTGGCACGGTGCAGGTGGATGGCAAAGCAGTTCTTAAAAGGGTAAGACGTCTGAGAGACAAGTTTGTATCGGGAGTACTCAGGGCAACAGACAACCTGGGTGACAGGAACATAGCCGGCAGAGCAAAGATCCTCGCCCCTGACCTTGTTGAGGTTAACGGGGAACAGATCAGAACAAAGGCGCTGATAATCGCAACGGGCTCCACGCCGGTAATGCCGGGACCCTGGAGAAAGTTCGGCCAGAGGGTTATCACAAGTTCAACACTCTTCGAGATGGAAAACCTTCCAAAGAGCCTGGCCGTGGTAGGCCTTGGTGCCATCGGCCTTGAGATGGCACAGGCATTGGGCCGCCTGGGAGTAGAGGTAACAGGATTTGATGCCTTGAATACCCTTGGCGGTATCAGCGATCCTGAAGTTTCAGCTTCAGCTATTGATATCTTCAGGAAAGAATTCCCGGTTCATCTGGAAAGTCATGTAACCCTTGAAGAGGACGGGCCTGACAGGATACTCGTCCGGTCAGACAGTGAAGATGTTTCTGTTGAAAAGGTGCTCGTGTCCGTTGGCAGAAAGCCCAATATCGCAGGTCTCGGCCTTGAGAACCTCGGTGTTCCCCTGAACGGAATGGGAATCCCCGCATTCAACCAGCACACCATGCAGGTTGAAGATCTGCCTGTTTTCATAGCCGGTGATGTTAATTCCCGTGTGCCCCTGCTGGCCGAAGCAGCGGACGACGGACATATCGCCGGATACAACAGCATGAAGGAAAAAAATCACTGCTTCTGCCGAAGAACATTCATAGGCATCGTATTCACCCATCCCAACATTGCAGCGGTAGGGACGAAATACTCTAATCTCAATATGGATGATATCGTGATCGGTTCCATGGATTATCAAAGACAGGGAAGGGCTTTGTGTGCAGATGAGAACCAGGGTCTTCTCAGACTCTATGCTGAAAAAAGCACAGGTAAGCTTGTCGGTGCGGAAATGGCTGTTCCCGATGGAGAACATCTTGCACATTCCATCTCCTGGGCAATTCAGAGAGGACTTACCGTCTTTGAAATGCTTGAGCTGAATTACTACCACCCCGTGACTGAGGAGGGAATCAGAACAGCGCTGAGAGAAGCGGCAAGAACAATAGAAAAGAGAGAATCCGGCCCGGAAGTTCCCCTTTGCCATATTCTCCCCCAGGAATGCAGGGAGTAATTCCAGGCTTGATCTCGCCTTCAGGATATGCGATCAGATTAGAAAGGAGAAAAGTTGATCAGACAATTGCCGATAATCCTTGTGTTCATCATCAGCTGCTCCGCATCGCTGTCATGGGAAGCTGTTGAAAAAAATCATGTCGAATCTCTGGACGTGCTCCGTCACGGAGATGACATGCTCGAAATCTATATCGAAAGTGGCAGGGGATATGGATCGGTCAGCCTGGACTTCGGAGAGCCTGTCCATGGGGACAGTATCAGGATTATACTGATGTACGACTCGCTCCATCACTATGATTTCTGCGAATCGCTAAGCCTCGAATACGCCGGAGGGGGAGATTCGAATCTGTCAATAATCAACCATTCGATGATCGATCTCGGGGAGGATGGTTCGGTTGTCATACCGGTTGATGAGGATTTTACAATGCTGAAGATAGGCTGGATCGACTTCTACAGGCAGTAACTCAGCCGGCGAACCTGCAGTTTCCGAGGGCGGGAGCCATTACTTTGTCCTTCCCTGCCCGCTTGGCCATGTACATCCTCTGATCAGCATACTTCAGCAGCAGGTTCCGGTCACCCACATCCGTAAGGTAAGTAGATACACCAAGGCTTATGCTGACTTTCCCCAGAGGCTGCTGCTCCGAATGAGGGATTACGTAGGACGATTCAACAACTTTTTTCCGTATCCTCTCTGCTATCTCGGCAGCTTCCTGCTCACCTGTGAAGGGAAGGATACAGACGAATTCCTCTCCGCCATACCTTATGAGAAGATCCACTTCCCTAATAGCACTGTTCATAGCCTTCACAACGGTCTTCAAGAGAGTGTTTCCCATCGGATGACCCCAGGAATCATTGTAGTTCTTAAAATCATCTATGTCCATCATGATAAGAGAGAATGGAAAATTCGACCTGTCCGTTCTCACGAACTCCTCTTCGAGTTTTTCTTCAAAGAAACGCATATTCCCCAGCCCTGTAAGTTTATCTTTTCGAGCAAGGCTGAGTATCCTTGAATGAAGCATTGCGTTTTCAACTGCTGTAGCTGCATGGTTTGCAAGGGCAACGATGGTTTTTTCCGATTCTGAAGAGAATCTGCCCGGGACAGGGCTCTGTATATCAACAGCCCCCACAACTCTGTCCTGAACGATCATTGGAACAGCGAGCTCACTTCTTATTCCGGTAAGATTCTCAATATATCTTATGTCTTCCCGTGCCTGTTTGATGTTGATCGGCTTCCTGGTGTAAATGGAACTGGCCACAATTCCCCTCGAATAGTTATCCTGGGGTCTGGCAGTTCCGATTGAATCAGGTTTATTGATCTTGATAACTAAACCGTTTGGATCGGTTTCGCGATCGTAGCCGGCTGATGCCGCAACCTTGACTGAATCAGGAATAAGGTTTTCCCTGCTTCCATCCGCCAGTAAAACAGCAACAGCTTCGGATGGGAAGAACCTTCGCAGTGCCTTCACAACTTCTTTGCAGATCATGTCCAGATCCTGAGTCGAGTTAAGTTCTCTAGCGATTACAGAGATAGTTTCCAGCTCTTCGTTCTTCTTTCTCAGGTTCTCCCTGAGTGCGAAGCTCTCGGTTACATCGTTCGACATGATAACGATCCCAGCGAAATGTCCAGCTCTCTGAAACGGAAGGTAACTGACATTCAGAACAAGGTCATCCGCACCGGCGCGGCCGATATGTACCTGTCTGTTCAAAACTGGTTTTTCCTCCTGCAGAGCTTTGAGAAAAGCGTTATCATTGCTTGTTGTGAGGACGGGCAGCGCTTCCCTGATCTGTTTCCCCTTCAGGCTTTCAATACTTTTTCCGAACATCTTGATTACCCTTTGCGTCACCTGCAGAAGAATGCCCGAATTATCAACCACAAGTATGCCTGAATCAAGGCTGTTCATGATAGCGGACATCTGTTCGCGTTCATCTGTTACATCTTCGAGTATCATTGCGTTCAGAATTGACTCCGCAGCATGAACGGCATAATGCCTCAGAGCTTCAAGGTCCGTTTTTTCAATCATGCGTCCGGTGAGAAGCCTGTCACATCGGATAAGACCGATTGGCCGCCCCGCTGCCACAAGGGGTGTATCGATGTAGTTATTGGATCCTGCCCACCAGAGCCGCTCGTCGGGCAGATCAATATCCTCAGACCTCACCTGAACAAGTTCTCTGATAGCCATTCCCACAGGAAGATCAGTAAAATCCCGCAAATGAATGGAGTCCGGTATATCCGTTAAGTTTCTGCCCCTTGCAACTTCAGTAACCAGTTCATCAGTCTCTTCTAAGTATCGAGACAGCCAGACCCTGTCAAAGCTCAGGCCGGTGAGAATACCGCTTCCCATTCTTCTGAAGATCTCACGGACACTCATGGTCCTTCCCAGTTCCTCAGTAAGATTCCACGTAGCTTCAAGTCTGTTCACTCTGTTTTCAAGATAGCCGCAGAGTTTTTCGAGAACGGCTTCTCTATCGGGTGGACTACTCCTTGATATTTGAAAATCAACGCTCGAAGGAGCACCTTCTGTGAGGGTCCTGCAGAGCTCAACAAACTCCTCGGGGCGGATAGGAAGCTCTTTGACACTGTCAGCCCCTGCCCACTCGGCCCTCTTATGCAGGAACGCATCAAACCCGGGTGTCAGCAGAAGAAAGGGAACCTCCGAAGTGGCAGGTTCCCTTTTAAGGTATCGGCACGTTTTCAATCCATCAAGCATGGGAAGAAAATACCCGCAGACTACAAGGGAGGGGGGGGACGCAGCTGCTCTGGCTATTACCTCCATACCTGATGTACAGGGTATAACCTCAAAACCTTCCAGTCTGAGGACTTTAACGAATACCTGGAGAAGACCGGTATCGCTGTCAGCGATTATTACACTATTATTCCCATGCATCTCTCAAACACCATCTCCAGGAGGCAAAATTACGAAGGTTATTTTTTAGCTTCAATCTCCGCCTGGGCAGCTGCAAGTTTTGCCACAGGAACCCGGAACGGGGAACAGGAAACATAATCCAGACCAATCAAGTTGAAGAAGCTGATCGATTTAGGATCACCGCCGTGTTCTCCACACACTCCGATTTTAAGGCCGGGTTTGGTTTTGCGGCCCTCTTCGACTCCCATCTCCACAAAGCGTCCTACACCTTCAGTATCGATGGAAGTGAAAGGATCCTCCTTGTAGATGCCCATCTTGACGTAATCCTCAAGAAAAACACTTGCATCATCTCTTGAGAATCCGCATGACATCTGCGTGAGGTCGTTGGTTCCGAAACTGAAAAAATCAGCATACTCAGCAATTCTCGCAGCGTC
>CAZUYF010000029.1:5592-8746 GCA_964624675.1 uncultured bacterium | reverse complement strand
GGTCGTTGGTTCCGAAACTGAAAAAATCAGCATACTCAGCAATTCTCGCAGCGTCCATTGCAGCGCGGGGGATTTCTATCATGGTTCCTATGGTGTACTGAATGTAATCATTTCCGAGCCCTCTGTTTTTCAGGATATCATCGATAACCGTCTGAGCTCTGATCCGGGATATCCGCAGCTCTTCCGGATGCCCCACCAGCGGGATCATTATTTCAGGAAGTACCTCAATACCCTCCTGCGCAACCTCTATAGCGGCTTCCATGATAGCCCTCACCTGCATATCCGATACTTCAGGATAGATAAGCCCCAGCCGGCACCCTCTGTGACCGAGCATCGGGTTGAATTCATGGAGCTTGTCGACAGTACTCTTTATTTTTTCGATCGGCAGGTCCATCTCCCTGGCCATCTCAAGCTGTCCCTCTTCATCCTTCGGCAGGAATTCATGCAGAGGAGGGTCCAGAAGCCTTACGGTACATGGACGTCCGTCAAGCTCCCTGAAGATAGCTGCAAAATCACTCCTCTGAAGAGGCAGCAGTTCTGCAAGGGCTTCATCATAGTCCTCGAGAGGTCCTGCAAGCTTACTTTCGAGGGATTCCGTATCGCCATCGGTTGATGCGATCAGATTTTTTAGATCCTTCACCTCTTCGGCAACAAGGATGAGTTTCCTGAATGAAATTATTCTTTCTTCTCCGAAGAACATATGCTCGGTTCTGCAGAGACCTATACCCTCCGCTCCGAAATTGACCGCTGTTTTCGTATCACGTACGGTCTCCGCATTTGCTCTTACGCCAAGTCTCCTGTACTCATCGGCCCATTTCATCAATACCGAATAATTCTGGAAAAGAACTGATTCGGAAGGATCTCCCTCGCCGGATGATATGGAGAGTATCTCGGATGATTTGACAGTAACCTCACCGGCAAAGACCTCGCCGGTAAAACCATCAAGGGCTATCAGGTCTCCCTCAGTGATCTCGGTATCTCCGCATGTCATCTTCTTCGAGCTGCTGTCCACCAGGAGATCACTTGCTCCGGCAACGCATGGAAGCCCCATACCTCTGGCTACAACGGCCGCATGTGAGGTCATTCCGCCGCGGGATGTTATTATCCCGGCTGAAACCGACATACCGCCGATATCCTCGGGGCTGGTTTCCTTTCTGCACAGTATTACATCTTCTTCTCTTGCAGCCCACTCTTCAGCGGCACTGGCGGTAAAAACAGCCTTTCCGCATGCTCCGCCTGGAGATGCGCTGAGCCCGGTTGTCAGATACTTCGCACGATCCTTGCCTGCCCTGTCCAGCACCGGGGCAAAAAGCTGATTGAAACTGGCGGTTGGAACGCGCCCTAAAGCTGTTTTCCTGTCTATCAGGCCTTCATTGGCCATATCAACTGCTATGTTAAGCGCCGCAAATACGGTCCGTTTACCTGTTCTGGTCTGAAGGATGTAGAGCTTACCCTCCTGGATGGTGAATTCGATATCCTGCACATCAAGATAATGCTCTTCAAGTATTGTTCTGATTCGCAGGAGCTCATCGTAGGACTGCTCGTCTACGGTACGGAGAGTGGAAATCGGTTTCGGGGTTCTTATCCCGGCAACAACATCTTCTCCCTGGGCATTCATCAGATATTCACCGTAGAATACGTTCTCACCGTTTGAAGGGTTCCGTGTGAAACAGACCCCTGTACCCGAAGCATCACCCATATTACCGAAAACCATTGCCTGAACGTTCACAGCCGTTCCGATAAGGCCTGTAATATTGTTGATCTGCCTGTAGCGTATGGCTCTGGCGTTGTTCCAGGAACCGAAAACGGCATCGATCGAGAGCTTCAGCTGCTCCCAGGGATTCTCCGGGAATGGTTTTCCTATCTTCCTGTCGTATATCCTCTTGAATTCAGCTACCAGCTCCTTCAGATCCTCAGTTGAAAGATCGGTATCGAGTTCAACACCCTTATTGCTTTTCGCAGCATCAAGCGCTTCTTCGAAAGTATGATGAGGAATTCCCATAACCACATCACCGAACATCTGAATGAATCTTCTATAAGCATCCCAGACGAACCTGGGATTACCTGTTTTACTTATCAGCGATCTGATGGAACTCTCATTAAGACCGAGGTTCAATACCGTATCCATCATCCCCGGCATGGAGACGGCCGCGCCGCTCCTTACTGAAACCAGAAGGGGTTCGGAGCCTGTGCCGAATTTCTTCCCCGAGACCGATTCGAGCAGGGCAAGTTTTTCCCGTACCTGCTCTGTAAGCCCCTCGGGCCATGCTCCCGGTGCACCGTCCGTGTAATAACCGGAACACGCCTCAGTGGATAATGTAAATCCCGGGGGTACTGGAAGATCGATTCTGGTCATTTCAGCCAGATTGGCGCCTTTGCCGCCCAGCAGTTCCTTCTGTGTGCGGTTACCCTCTGTTTCGTTGCCTCCAAAGAAATAGACATATTTCTTCTGATTCATGCAGAACCTTTCTTCTGAAATAGTGGAAATTTGCGAACTAGTAATATAAGGAAAAAGCAGATGTTAAGTCTACTATCAGTGCGGCTCATCAAAGACATGCAGGATCAATGGAAGATTCAGACAGACAACTCTTTAAATACTCAGAACTGACCTGAACCGGCTCTTGTCTCTATATTAAACGGGAACAGAAGTTCAAAGGAAGAGATAAACTTGAGTGCGATCTTTCAGTTACGATGTGGGAAATATCAGCAGCGGAGATACGGTAGAGGTTAAGACTGATTTCATGACGGATTTCGCTTCTATACCAAGACTTCTCTGGATCTTTCTTCCCTGCTGGGGTAAATACGGAAACGCTGCCGTAATACACGACTGGCTGTACTGGGCACAGAAACGCTCAAGGAAAAAGGCGGACGGTATCATGCTTGAAGGAATGAAAGTATTAAAAGTCCCACTGAAGACAGGAGATGAATCCAATCGTCCGAGCTTGATATCCAGAGCCCTTAAGCATCTCCGGAACCGTTCTCATTGAAGGTAGGTGAGCCCGGTCTTGTTGATGTATATTCATATATATTCGTATTACTCTGAAAGAGGACCATGCAGATCGTACTTAGCGCTATAGTATTCCTGAGCAGCCAGGGTGTTCTGGACAGCTATCATCTTTATATGGATCAGAATCATCTTGACAGTCTCTACGCT
>CAZUYF010000029.1:4152-5492 GCA_964624675.1 uncultured bacterium | reverse complement strand
TCTGGACAGCTATCATCTTTATATGGATCAGAATCATCTTGACAGTCTCTACGCTGATCCATTTTCGGACATCCAATTCCCGGCGTTTGTTGAAACCCCGGCAGGGAACTGCAGCTGCACAGCCGGTTTCAGAGGTGGATCATCCCTCTACTCTCCCAAGAAAAGCTGGAAAATTGAACTGCAGGACCCCACTCTGCTGAACGCATCGCACATTCTGCTTGATGCCCATTACAGAGACACAACCCTGATGCGAAACGCTCTCGGTTTATTACTGTCTCGAGAACTGGGCCGCCCGACCCCGCTTACTGAACATGTTGAGTTCTATATAAATGACATCTACTACGGCGTTTATCTTCAAGTCGAAAGAATCGATGAGTATTTCTACAGCAGGAACAACCTGGGATATGGCCCTCTTTTCAAATCGGTGGATCACCTTGGCAGACTCGCCTGGCAGCCCTCCGATACACTCGGTACATCCGGTTTTGAAGCTGAACGGGGCAGTGATGAGTATCTTCCACTTGTAAGAAGCCTTGTGGATAAGGTAAACCTTCGCCTGCTCCTGTCGCTTAATATCGAGGATTTTATTTCAAATGCAGCAATAAGTCTGGCTATCAGAGATGAAGACGCGATAACAAAGAATTACTACCTGCACCTTACTCCGGAAGGTATCTGGAGGTATTACCCCTGGGACAGGGACGCTTCTTTCGGTAACGACTGGAACGGTATATACGATCCTGGATGGGTTGATATCACATCGATGTACTGCTTTACAATGTCACCGCTGCTGACCACTCTCTTTCTCGATAGCGAGAATAGAGTCATGTTCGATGACTACATTACAGAGATATCTTTGATCATGGGGAATGACCTTCCAGCCGTTATTGATTCCATCTACTTTGAAATACGGGAAAGTGTTTATGCCGACACAATGAAACAGGGAACTAACGCGGATTTTGATGAGGCAGTTGAGGTTCTTCGAAGTTCCATAATCGAACGGAGTGCTTTAATGCCGTCCATCATCGGTGGTTATACTCCACTGGAAGTCTTGTCAATGACTCTTTCGAAGTGGGATTTCCAGCCGGGAAGTAATACCGATTCGGTAACGGTAACAGTCGAATTTGAGCAAGCACCCTACTTTGCTGCGGTAAACTGCTGGAGTGAAGGGAATTCTGTGCGCTTTAACAGCCTTACGCCGGTTGGTACATCAGGGCATGTATGGAGCAGAACCATCGCTTTTCCTCCCGATGAAGATCATATCAAATTCGCAATTGTTTATTTTATCGAAACCAAGGTGCTCAATACAGCATTTTACTACCCATTCTACGGCAGCCCCACATCTC
>CAZUYF010000029.1:0-4052 GCA_964624675.1 uncultured bacterium | reverse complement strand
GCCGGAACCGAACTCAGAGTAATAGATCCTTCATGGGCAACCGCCAGATCACTAATACTTGGAAATGAAGTACAAGCCGGAGAATCGAGCCTGCCGGTAATACTCTCGGAGATCTGCTACAGCGGAGCTGCAGGGGATTGGATAGAATTATTCAATCCGGGAATTAACAGAGCGGATCTCTCCGGATTTCTTATTATCGATGGACAGAATCACATGTCCATACTTCCGGAAGACCTGATGATAAATCCCAAGGATTACCTGGTTATCTGCGAATCCTACGATTCATTCCATTCGTTTTACGGATCAGATATAGATGCTGTTCAGGGAATTGATTTCGGATTGAACGAAGAAATGGATGGAGTATCTCTTCTCGATGAAGATGAGCCTGTTTTCACGGTAATGTATAACAGTTCAACCTGGCCAATATCGGATGATTGCGTGCTTTCACTTATTTCACCCAGATTACCTCTTGCAGTTGCATCGAGCTGGGAAGCAGTTGAGCTGCCTGGGACTCCCGGTGCTCCAAATCCCGGATGGCCGACCATTGTACTTAATCCAGTGCTTGGAACGCTGCGGCCAAATCCTGTTTCATCTTCATTTTCCCTTGACTACATTATTCCGAATGTGCCGGGAGAAGTACTGATTTACGATATTTCTGGAAGGCTTGTCCTGCAGCCGCAGCTGCTGGGCAGTTTAGAAGGCAGTTATTCCTGTGATCTTCCCGAATCACTGAGACCAGGAGTATATTTCGCAGTAATTCGATCCGCTGGAGGTATGGCTTCCAGGAAATTTATCCTTCTGCGATGAACCGATATTAATAACGACGGGAGCTGTATTTCATGGTCAGTTATGATTATACTTCAAGATTGATTAACCTGATTGCGGGATTAGAAAGGGAATAATGAAACATACCGGTATTCGTTTTCTGCTGATGGCAATTCTGATAGCCGCTGCTGCTCATGCAGATGTAGATGTTGAAAATGAGAGCGCTGAAAACTTCACACTGTCCGCCTACGCCAGAATAAGATTCAGCGAATTTGGCGGAGCACTCACCATGCCCGACAAATCCTTCGGTATTCAATCCGCCGGTCTTACAGCTGATTTCGACATAACAGATAATACTGAAGGCCAGCTTCAGCTTGAGATAAGGCCTGATGATATTTTTCTGAAAGATTGTTACATACTCTGGGAACCCTTCAATTTCCTTGAAGTTCAGGCTGGAAGGTTCAAGAAACCTTTCTGCCTTAATACGATAACAAGCACCTGGGACCTTCAGGCAATTGATCATTCCATAACCCACCGGGAACTCAGCGATCTTCTTTATTCCGGCAGAGATATAGGTTCAGTGCTTATTCTGGATCCCGAATCGGAATATCTTCCCACATGTACATTCGGTGTTTTCAACGGTTCTCCCGATGCCCAGAATCAGGACAATGAAATCCAGTACGCCGGCAGAGCTGAGTTCGAACTGCCGTGGGATATCATTCTGGGAGCTGATTTCACATCTCTCCGGTTTGGTGAGGAGGATGAGTTTTCTATTGAAGGTTACATCTGCTCCGCAAAACAGACGGCCATGGGGGGAGACCTCCAGTTTGAAACAGAGCTAGCAAAAGATTTTTCATTGCTTCTGAGAGGGGAATTCATAAGAGGAGACAACTGGTTACTCGCCGACGTGATTGAAGGAGACGATCCTCCGGAATTCCAGACATGGTGGTTTGCAGGAGGGGTTACATGGAAAACCGACAAACCCGCCCTTGAGAGTATTTCAGCATCCCTGAGCATGGGATCATGGGAGCCGGATCGATCCGTGGGTTCGAGGGAAGATGAGCTTACATTTACGGTCAGTTTCGATACCGGCAGCCCTGTAACGATCAGGGCCGCAATGGTGAATCACCGCCCCCACAATATCATCTTTGAGGAGAACCGCACCGATTACATACTTGAGGCTGCACTGGATCTTTAATGAAGATGGACGATGCACCCCGACTGCATTTTCACAGGTACGAATTCAAGTACCTGATTTCCGGAACTACACTGTCGGGAATACTCCGGGAGCTTGAACTGCGCCTCGACCGGGACATCCACTCCGATGCGACCGGCAGCTATTTCGTTAGAAGCCACTACTTCGACACTGATACGTTCGATCTTTACTATGAAAAACTCGCGGGATTACTGAAGCGGTACAAATTCCGCCTTAGAAGCTACTCTTCCATGCCGCTTTATTCAGCCCCGCTTTTTCTGGAACTCAAGGGAAGAAATGACAACCTTGTTTACAAGCACAGGCTTCCACTTGATCCGGGGGCAGTTGAACGTGTCATGAAGAATGGAACGAAACATTTTGCCGGACTGCTGCTGGATTCCCAGATAACAGGCGGCACCGGCAGAAGATTCGTCTACGATGTATTCAAAAGGAGAATTTCCCCCAGCGTGGTGGTTGATTATCACAGAACAGCTTTTGAAAACAGAGCTAATCCGGATTTCAGGGTCACGCTTGACAGGGAAGTCCTTGCGTACAGGGCCGGCAGTAACGGGCATCCTATGGGTAACTGCCGCTCGATATCGGATGGTTTTCATGTACTGGAAATCAAATTCCGTTACCACCTTCCAGCCTGGTTTCATCGTCTGATACAGGAATTCGAACTGAGACGAATCTCCTTTTCTAAATTTGCTTATGCCACGGATGTTATTTATATGAATACATTCTGTTCGAATCTTGATAGAATATTTGAAAGGAGACCGGCGTGTCTGAACTGAGCCAGTGGTTCACACAGAGTACAGAGGAACTTGGATACAGCCCGCTTTCTGTAATTATCAACCTTGTCCTTGCACTCTGCGCGGGGCTCATCATCGGTGTGATATACAAAAAAACTCACAAGGGGCTCTCTTATTCCCAGTCGTTCGTTGTGACACTGGTGCTTATGTGTATTACTGTAAGTGCGGTGATGATGGTAATAGGAAGCAACCTGGCCAGGGCGTTCGCACTTGTCGGAGCATTGACCATCGTCAGGTTCAGAACCGTAGTTAAGGACACCAAAGATACAGCCTTCATTTTCTTCGCCCTGACTCAGGGAATAGCTTCAGGTACGGGCAATTACGTTCTGGCGGCATTCTCCACCTTCTTCATTGGTACGGTGGCGCTGATTCTCGCCAAGACCAACTTCGGCTCAATGCACAGAAGCGAATTCATCCTCCGATTCCGTTTCAACAGAGAATCAGGCGATGAACGGGCTTACATCGATTTCATTCTGGAGAAAGCAAGTAAGAGTACGATCATACATATTGAACCGTCCAGCGATGGTGTGTAT
The DNA here is from genome assembly GCA_964624675.1 of uncultured bacterium. Lineage (GTDB taxonomy): Bacteria > Fermentibacterota > Fermentibacteria > Fermentibacterales > JCC-6 > Aegiribacteria. The sequence continues at coordinate 747 of CAZUYF010000029.1, read as the reverse complement.
CTTACACTTACCTACGACCTGTCGCTGAAATCAGGGATCAGCTCCCAGGATATAGTGACCGGATTGAACAGCTTTCCCGGAGTCGATAATGTGAACCTGGTTACTGCCAGCAACGATATAGATTACTGAACTTAATTCTACTCCGCGCTGTTGATATTCCCAGGAGTGCCCCAGCATACGGGGTCTCCGGTTTCCGGATCTGTACCGGGGCATGCCCAGTCTATTGAAGGTGCCCAGTTATCCTCGGTATTCATCCCCTGGAGGTTGATCTTCTCGAGAGAGGAACCTCGACCGTCTGCTTCGCTTCTTGTTGTATCTCCGGCGGCAAGACCCCATGAATCGGAATAGGCAAGTTCATCCAGTACCAGCCCATTGGATGAGTACAGGAGCAATGTATCGCTGGAATTGGATAGCTTCGTCCAGACCCCATCCCAGGGGATGATTGTGATACCGGTTCCGTAGGCTTCCACAAATGACTGTCCGTCCGCCGCTACAACGACCCGGAACAAAGGATCAAGGGTATAGGATTCAAGAAAAAGCTGATTCCCTCCGTCGCTCAGCATCATTCCATCAAGCTGCAGCGGTACAGCTCCGATATTGCACAGTTCAATCCATTCGTACTGCTCGTCAGCACCAAGAGTCGGTCCATCCGGATTGTACATGATCTCACTGATAACAATGTCTCCCGGTGCTACCATCACAAGCGAAATTAGTACGGAAATAAACAGCACGACAACCTCCTGTTTT
>CAZUYF010000028.1:0-14849 GCA_964624675.1 uncultured bacterium | reverse complement strand
GCCAGAAGATGTCCCGATTTTGCAATAGGTATCAAAGACAGAGAAGGACGAGTCAACGATACTCAGGAAAAAATGCAGCATTTACCGCCAAAAACGGTAAAGGGAGAAGGTGATTCCAGGTGATTGTGCCTTGGGGTGAAACCAGACTTGTGCAGGGAAATGAGGCTGTTGCACTTGGCGCAATTGCTGCCGGCATAGGATTTTTCGCCGGCTATCCCATAACTCCATCAACCGAGATAGCGGAGCTGCTTGCGAAGTACATGCCTCTGCTTGATAGAAAGTGGATACAGATGGAGGATGAAATAGCAAGCATCAGCGCTCTTATTGGAGGAAGACTCGCAGGCTCCAAATCCATGACAGCAACCAGTGGCCCCGGTTTCAGCCTTATGCAGGAGGGACTGGGATACGCATGCATGACGGAAGTTCCAATTGTGGTTGTAAATGTCATGCGGGGAGGACCTTCCACTGGCCTGCCCACGCAGGCCGCCCAGGGAGATGTAATGCAGGCCAGGTGGGGAACCCACGGAGACCATCCCGTTATAGCCCTGGCACCAAGTAATGTAAAGGAATGCTTCGACCTGACCATCAGGGCTTTCAACCTTTCGGAAACCTTCAGAACTCCCGTTATTCTCCTTCCGGATGAGATCATAGGTCATATGCGGGAAAGAGTTGTCTTCCCGCTTGAGGAAGATGTTCATGTCGTTCCTATGCCTATTCCGGATGTTCCCGTTGAATGGTATGAACATTACCACGAATCGACATCGAACGTCTCTCCCATGGCCAGCTTCGGTAGCGGGTACAGGTATCATGTAACAGGACTTACGCATGATGTTCATGGCTTTCCCACAAGAAAAGAGAGCGAAGTAATTGCGAAAATGGAAAGACTCAAGCACAAGATCACTAGAAGACTTGATGAACTTGAGGATGTCCAGATGCATGATGTGGAGGAGAGCTCGGTAGTTATCTTCGCCTACGGTTCCGTTTACAGGTCGGCACTTGCCGCTCAGGCGATTCTGAGGAAGAAGAGAAAGACGGTCGGTATCTTCCGCCCCGTAACTCTGTGGCCATTTCCTGACAGAACAGTCAAGGAGATGCTGGATTCCAAGGATGTCGTTCTTGTACCGGAGCTGAACCAGGGACAGATAATACACGAAGTTGAGCGAATGACGCGGGATTCCGTCAGAGTGGTTCCGCTTCACCGTATAGACGGATATGAGATCACCCCTGAAGAGATCGTTGATGCCGTTATGGAGGTGATCTGATGTCTCCGACAATTCCCTACGAGTACAAGTATCTCAGAGCCAAGAAACGGTTTCCGCATGTATGGTGTCCCGGATGCGGTATAGGCATAGTTATGGGTTCCATTATCCGAGCTGTAGATGCCATGGGATGGGAAAAAGATGATATAGTAATGGTTTCCGGGATCGGATGCACATCCAGAATGCCGGTATATGTTGATTTCAATACACTTCATACCACTCATGGCCGCGGGTTGGCATTCGGAACCGGTGTAAAAATGGCAAATCCTATGCTGAATGTTATGGCTGTAATGGGTGACGGAGACTCCCTTGCGATAGGTGGTAATCACATTATCCATGCTGCCAGGCGTAACATCGATATTACAGCGATTATCGTTAACAACAACAATTACGGTATGACAGGCGGACAGTTTTCTCCCACCACTCCACCGGGTGCGAAGACAGCCACAACTCCCTACGGTATGATCGAACCGGGTTTTGATGTCTGTAAACTCATGGACGGAGCCGGCGCATCATTTGTTGCCCGGGGTACTGTTTACCATGTAACCGAACTTGACAATATGATCCTGAAGGCCTTCCGTAAGAGGGGCTTCAGCGTTGTTGAGGCGCTCGCTCCGTGCCCGACTAATTTCGGCAGGGCAAACCGTCTCGGAGGTCCGGTTGAGATGATGCAGCTTCTCAAGGATAATACGATAAACCTGAGTCAGCAAAAGGCCATGAAGCCTGACCAGACAGAGGGTAAAATAGTTCGGGGCATCTTTGTCGACAGAGATTCCATCTCATATGGTGACAGATACGAGGCACTCTGCGAAAATGCCAGGAAGGCAGCGGAGGCTAAGAAATGAAAAAATACTATGAGATAAGACTCTCAGGCGCGGGTGGTCAGGGACTGGGTCTTGCCGGTAGAGTGTTTTCCGAGGCCGCCATTGATTCGGATTACAACGTATGCCAGACCCAGAGCTACGGTCCGGAAGCAAGGGGAGGCGCGAGCAGAACGGATATCATTATTTCGAAGAAAGAAATTCTGTATCCGAACTGTAGAAATCTCAACATACTTCTGGCAATGAACCAGGAAAGCGCCGACAAATTCGGTAAATCAGTCAAGGATGATGGAATTATTCTAGTGGATACGACCTTTGTGAACCAGATTCCAGAGGGCAAAGTGTACGAATACAAACTTACCAGCACAAGTATCGAGGAATTCAAGACTCCCATGGCTGCGAATATAATTGCCGTGGGTATGCTTGCATCACTGACAAGGTTATTTGCACTGGATGCCTGGATCAGAGCCTTGAAGGAGAGGGTTCCCCGGCGGTTCATTAAGATGAATCTCGATGCCTTCGAACTCGGACATAAAGAGGGTCGCGAAATCCTTCATGTTGAAGAGGGAAGAGTCCCTGTAATTTTCGATCGAAAACAGCCGGTCCCGGACTGTCTGAAGAATGATATCTGATTAGCAAGCAGAATTAAAACCGGTGGCAATCGAATGAATGCCATCGGTTCTTCTATTATAGTTTCTCTACGTGATCAACACATTCATTTACTACAAAAGCCCTTACAGTGTTGCTATTCGGATCGCAGGGTGTCAGAAAGAATCCAATTTTGTCGGGTTTGTATCCCATCCCGACACCGACTAACTTTTCACCGTCGCTGAAATGGACTCGAAGTTTTGCACCGTAAACCTGCTGGGAATCAGCAAAATCTGAGGCTTCACGGTAGTTGGGATTACCATCGAATTCCTTTACTATAAAAACTGCCTTCAGTTTGTTAACAAAAATGACCTCTGTCTTCTGATCATTCATGCCTGTCAGATGAAACATCGGACGGTTCGGTGAGAAGTCACTCGTGAAACCCTTTTGTATTTTACCATCAGCGTATCTAACAACAATCTTATTCATCTAATACTCCCTATCAGGATAATTTCGTATAAACTATTTACAAATACACTGCAAGGCAACACCTGTCAGCGAGGGATCACACGATCAGATATCCAGAGTTCTGCTCCAGCTATCCTCCATACATTTATCCCTGAAGAAAACCTGATGCAGCGCTGGCACTTCAGATGAGAGTTCAGTCAGATTCCAGCTCCCCCGGGGCAATCTTACTGATACCCCGGCATCCCATAGCTCGCCGCGAAGCTCTGAGGGAGAATTTACGTCCACAACCACTGTGCAGCTAGCTGCTGCTGATACTATCCAGTCCGTGCGGAAACGATTAGAACCTTCCAGAAGAATACAAACCCTCAAGTTGCCCTGCCTGCCGAGAGCCCTTGCCGTTCTGCCGGAGTAGTCTACAGGATCATCCAGCTTTCTTACCATATCCACAAGATCCAGCGGAAATTCCTTATCCGGACATAGAATAACATCGAGAACACAGTAAGGATCCGCCTGCAGTCTTGTTCGAACAAATTCAAGCAGGATGTTTCTTTTCACCCAGAGATCGTGCGATGTTATCCTTATTGTTCCATGTCTTGCGGAGGGCATCTGCCGGGCAAGAACAGGATTTACGTCAAGATCAACAAGTTCCGTACCCGGCCAGCCATCAAACAGAAGGGGTCTTTCGGCAAGATCCAGGTCATATCCGACAATATCCGCAATCTCCTCTCTTGCCTCGGCGAAACCGTCCATGCCGTCATTTAAGAGTCTGTAATACGGCGGACGGGGCATATACCTCCCCTCGAATTGCTGTCTCATCACAGTCCCCGGCAGAACGGAGAGGTAGAACACCTGCACATGCTGGTGAAGCTCCCTGTCCCTGATCATAAGCGCTGTTCTTACAGCATCCGAAGGACTGTCACCCGGTAAATCAAGTATGAGGTCAATAATTGGGGACACACCTGCATTTTTCAGGTAAACTGCTCCATCCAGCACCATCTCAGGGTCAGCTGGACGCCCCGCTTTTTTAAGAGTATCTCTGTTAACGGTCTGAAGGCCGATCTCAACGTTTTTAAAACCAGCGTTCGCTATAAGGGATGCTATATCCGGTGAGATACGATCACCCAGCATTTCTCCGAAGAATTCCGCTTCAAGCGCTTCCATACTTCTTAGAAGCTGAAGAAGATCATCTCTGCTGTTGAAGGAAGGATCCAGGAAAACGATTTCTCCCGCTCCGGCGTCAATGAGTTTTCGAAGAAGTCGCTCAGCACTTTTCGCATCAAGCACCCTTGGCGAAGGATGGGTTCTCCTGTATGAGCAGTACACACACCCGCCGGCACATCCTCTGATAGTTTCAACATGTACGGATGCTCCCCCTGATGGATCCAGATAACCTGTGAGCCAGGGATTCGGGTACATTCCCGGAGCAAAACGCATCCCACCAACGTCCAGAAAGTTACCATTGTCCCTGATGATCTTTGCAGCGGAGACCGGGTCGAGGATTCTCCCTGCAAGCTCCTCACCCTCGCCAGCTACCATCAGATCGAAACCTCCTGAAGCTCGCAGCCACTCATTATCCCTGGTTACTTCCGGTCCTCCGGCGACAGTAATAAGTTCGGGCAGCTCCTTTTTCAGCATTTTCGCAAGCCAGAGACTTCGTTCAGTGTTCCACATGTAAAGTGTAAAAGCCGCAAGTGCCGGCGATCGACTTAAGATCATCTCGAGAAGAGAACGGTCTCCTGCCATATCAACCGTATTCTGATCAATGACAGTTTCCGGTGGAAGTGATGCGGCAGCTGCCAATGAAGCTCCAGCGAGTGGGACGTTTCCGGTAGTTTCAAGGGGAGCCGATGGGTTCAGTGGAAGTTGGAGTATCAGAGATTTGCTCAGTTTACCCAAGCCAGCCACTGCTTCGTGATGAAAGATCCGCCAGAAGCCAGACGATGTTGAAGACCCATGCTGCAATCACAAGAAAGACCGCTGTTGGATGATATAGTTTTAACCTGCTTCTGAAAAGAGATATTGCGATCAGAAGAAAAAGCACAAGCACGATCTGCAGAATAGAAGTACCTGCCGGGTATCCGTAATTGATGATAAGAAAAACAAACATAAGCAGAGTTACCAGAGCACTGTTAGCGGTTACTCTTGTCAGTCTTTTTATCCAGTATTCCGAGTATGCCAGCGAGGGCATAAAGTAGTAGAATCCGCTTCCTTCCCTTGAGAGCAGGCGAAGGTAGAAGGTCCCGGCAAATGACATTGTGATAGAAAGTAGAAAAAGTACGGTGAATGACATCAATGACACAATCCAGCTTGCTTCATAAGCTGTGATCTGCATAGAATCAACCGGAGTTATGCCGCTGATCAGAAGCAGGAGCAGAAGAAGAGACTGCAGGATTACAGCAGCACCAAGGACTGCCCACTGGTTTATTACTTTTCTATGCAGTATCCTGATTCCCTGGATAAGAAGTACGAGACCCGCCAGCTGACCGGAGGAAGTGTATATAACCTTGATTCCCGACCGGGCTGCAATAAATGAGAAAAGAAGAGCGAATACAAAAAGCTGCACAATGCGTATTAAGGAGAGAAGCCTTGTAATCCTGCCCCTGCCCTTCTGCTCAACCTGTTCAACGGAATCGCCTGCAAGGTCGACATTCATGAATGATGGACCTCTGTTGAGTCTGTGAAGGATCTCCTCAAGGATCAGCAGGAAGAAAAGGGTGAGTACGATTATCATTCTGTGTTCTCCGGACTTTTGACTGTTTTCAGAACAATACCTCCCAGTACGAAAAGGATCAACAGTGAGAGTATAGACAGTCTTGAACTTCCAGTAAGATCGGTGATAAGAGCGAACATCAACGGTCCGAATATACTTGTAAATCTCTGTGAAATCGAGAAGAAACCGAAATACTCTGCATTCATTCCCTCAGGTATCAATCTTGAGAAGAACCCCCGGCTGACCGCCTGAAGCCCGCCCATGAATAGACCAACCATACATGCGAGGATCCAGAAATCGATAGCTTTCTTCATCCAGAATGCATAGAAGATTATGACGATATAACCTGCGATTCCCGCATAGAGCATTCTCTTTGAACCGAATCTCTTCGCCATCGCGCCATATATCAGGCTTGCTGGAACTCCTATCACCTGGGTCAGCAGAAGGGCACCGATAAGATGACCGGAATCGAGACCGAGCTCTGCTTTGCCGTAGATAGTGGCCATCATAATGACTGTCTGTATACCATTGTTGTAAAGCAGGAATGCGAGAAGGAATCTGAAGATGTTCTTCCTTGTCTTTAAATGCCGGAATGTTGAGATGAAAGCTGAAAATCCCCTGGAAAAGGATCCGCCAAGAGTCTTCTCGCCTCCGCTTGAACCTTCCGGAACCCGCAGGAAGAGGGGGATCGAGAAAAGGGTCCACCAGACGGCGACAGACAGGAAAACGAACTTCAGGGCTGTTGCGGTATCGGCGAATCCGAAAAGGGAAGGTTTCCGGATCATCAGGAGATTCACTGCCAGGAGAATACCGCCTCCCAGATAACCGAAGGCAAAGCCCCTGGAGGAAATAAGTTCCCTTCTGCCGGGCACCACTGTTGAAACAAGAAGTGAATTGTAAAATACGTTAGCTCCTGCGAATCCAATCTGCCCAACTATAAGAAGCCCGAGAACCGGCCAGATATCTCCCGGTCCCGTAAGTGAGAGAAGTGCCGCTGCCAGCACACCGATACCCGTCGCAACGCCGAGGAACTGTTTTCTCCTTCCGCCTGCATCGGCCACTGCCCCTAGAACCGGAGCGCTCAGAGCTACCAGGAGTGCCGCGGCAGCCATGGCATATCCCCAGAGAGAAGTGGCATTGCTTGAAACACTTACTCCAAGAAAAGCCCAGTTAACCGAGCTGTTCCCGCAGATGGTTTCGGCGAAATACACAGGCAGTACCGCCGCTACGATGGTTGTAACGAAAGCCGAATTGCCCCAGTCGTAAAGGCACCATGCATTCTCGGGAGAGAGCCTTAGAAATTTTCTCAGAATATTCCCCTTTCACAGCGCAAAACATAAACATTTTCACACTTCGATGAAAGACGGTGGTTGCTTTGAGTGCCATGGAGTATTTTACTGAACCTGAGAAAATTCGGTTAAGTATCACAGCTTACGAAAGGAATAGTATGGCACTTCAGAAAAGAATTGAAGAAGCGGTTAATTCAAGGGACAATGTAAGCAGAAATATTCCCCGTAGTGATATGATTCGAAAATCGGTAGACCGGGGAGAAGCTGTTGTCAGCGCCTGCGGATGTCTTTCCACCTGGACCCCTCCGGAATCGACCGGCAGGAGCCCTAAAGACACGCTGATAGTAAAAAGGCAGTCAAGCCAGGACACTATCGACTGGACCAGCCCCAATAACATCCCGGTCGATGAAGAGACATTCGATATGGTCTTCAAGGATGCTCTTGAACGGCTTGCGGAGGTTCCGGAGCTGTTCACAACGGACAGGCTGGTGGGTGCCGATCCCGCTTACGCACTGCCTGTACATATGATTTCCGACAGTGCGCTTCCCGCTCTGTTCACCGATAACATGTTCCGTCCATGGGACAGTGAAATTGCTGAGAGAACCTGTTTCAGAGACAGACACTTCACCCTGGTCGTACTTCCGTACCACAAGCTTGATCCGGAGAAGTACGAAGGGCGTTTGAGGATCGACCCCAGGCTGGGGCACACTTCCACCATGATTGTGGGAATGGATCTGGACCGCTCTATCGGAATCGTTTACGGTTCTGCATACGGAGGAAGTGTCAAGAAACTGATATTCACGGTTATGAACTACATTCTTCCCGGGGAAGGTATTCTCCCGCTGCATTGCAGTGCGAACGAGGGAGATGATGGTCGCAGCGCCCTTCTTCTTGGCCTTTCTGGAACCGGCAAGACGACGCTTTCAGCGGATGCTTCAAGGGCACTTCTCGGAGATGACGAGCATGGCTGGGGAGATAACGGTATTGCTAATTTCGAGAACGGCTGCTACGCTAAACTAATAGACCTGAACGCGGCTAAGGAACCCGAGATATACAATGCCTGCTTCCACAAAGATGACTGGCTTGATCACGGCTCGATAATTGAGAATACGATGATGTATACGGATGGACATTTTGACCTTTTCGATGCAAGATTGACACCAAATTCAAGAGGGTCATATCCGCTGCGTTACCTTTCCAACATAAAGGAATCTTCCGTCGCTGGGCATCCTTCCACCATCCTTTTCCTGACTGCAGATGCTAACGGTGTTATCCCTCCCGTATCTAAGTTGAACAAGGCACAGGCGATGTTCTGGTTCCTCATGGGGTATACCAGCAAGCTTGCCGGAACTGAAACGGGAATCACAGAACCTGTAACGGTATTCTCGCGATTTTTCGGTGAGCCCTTCATGCCCAGGAATCCTGATGTTTACGCCTCGATGCTCGGAGACAGGTTGGAAAAGCATGATACGGAAGTCTACCTCATTAATACGGGATGGAGCGGCGGACCGTATGGAGTAGGCTCCAGAATGGATCTACCGCTGACCAGAATCATGGTAAACGCGGCTCTTTCGGGAGAGCTGAGTAATATCACCTGCCACGTAGATCCTATCTTCAGGGTGATGATACCGGATTCATGTCCCGGATTGAAGGATAACTCAATACTGGATCCTGTAAATACGTGGGATGACAAGGAAGCTTACAGAGCCAGGGCTCTTAAGCTTGCAGCTGAATTCAGAGCACATTTCGATAAAGCCTACGGAAATAAAGGTATTTCTGAAGAGATCGAAGGTGAATGCCCAAGAGGTTAACCAAAGGGGTCAGGTCTCGAAACTAAAAGTAAAAGGGAAAAGAGCAGGAGAAAGATATCTGGAGAGGTACTAACCCACAAATCTCACCAGCATTTTACTGCAGCGGTGATTCCAGAAGTCTGATCTCTTCTCCTGCTCTGAGTTCAGATGTGCTTTCGTAAGCTGTTTTCAGATCAAGAACAAGATATGATTTCTCTGCGGGTTCCGAACCGTAACTGGTTGCCAGAATGATCTGCTGCCCTCCGTAGTCTCCGACATTGTCTCGAATTAGCTCTTCAGGCAGGTACCGCATCGGTGTGTGGCCGGATACAAGCAGGTTCGAATCGTTCATTCGATGCAGAAAGGTTGAAAGGTCGCTGGTATCGTATCCATCCTTTCGCACTTCTATAGGCCTGCTCCAGAGGATCTCTTGAACGACTGTGTCGTTCAGACCGATAATATCCTTCGGGTAACTCAATGATTCCGAAGGTCCCGCATGAATGCCGACTATGCCGTTCTCCGTTATTACCGCCACGGGTAATTCTTTTAGATACCTGTACCTGTCATCGTTCATTCTGCTTACAAAATTGAACTGCTGATAGTAAGATCCGCGCTCACCGCTGAACAGGTTCTTCACAACCTGCTGCTGATTTGACGGTGTCATCGATTCATCTGCTATCAGTTTCTCGTAGATGCTGACGCATCTGTTCTCATGATTGCCCTGTATGTAAAGGAAGTGATCGCCCTGTTCATCCAGGTTATTCTGGATTTCACGAATTCGTTCAATTATCCTTGTATCACCGTCATCTTCTGCGTAGCTGTCTCCCGGTTTCCTGTCCACTACGTCTCCCACGATGAGGCCGTAGACATCATCTCCATTTCTCAGACTTTCGACAATACGGGTACGCTCAAGCCACATTTCAAAATCCGCATATCTTGTATGGAAATCCGATGCTACGAAAAGTTTACCGTGACCAGGCAGAAATACAAGTCCCCCGTTTCGAAGGATCCTTCCCGAACTGCCCTGTTCGGGGAGAATGGTTTCAAGAGATGATGCGAATCCCGAATCCCACAGGTTCAGGAGAAGAAGGCCTCCTATTGAAGCACTTGTTCTGAGGAAATCCCTTCTTGTCACCTGTTTATCCAGATGGGAAACACGATCTTTTTGAATGCTGTTCTTCATGAGGTTAGATTATCTGAAGAAGCGCGCTGCGCCTCCTGATGGGGATACCCATATCTTTTTCCAGCTCCTGTGATTCCACCATTCTGTTCTTTCGCTTTTCTGATTCTTCTGAGGAAATATTCTTCTTCAGATTCAGCATATCGCAGTATGATACTAATGTATCCGCCAGAGCGGGTTTCATGCCGTATTTCTCGAAGATAGCTATAGCCTTGTCGAATTCGATATTACCCTTTTCGAATTCTCCAAGTGAGAAATACAGTTTTCCATAAAGCTGATGGATTCTAGCTTTGCCGGCAGTCATACCCATTTCTTCGACAAGATCATTCGCTTCTGCAATCATCTCGCTGATTCCGTCTGATCTGCCATTTTTCAAGTAAAGGTCTGACAGTGTGATAAGCACATCCAGCAGCAGGCTTTTTGAGTGGATCTTTCTTGCCAGGGTTTCCGCTTCTCTGAGCCTGTGCTCAGCAGTTACTTCATCCTCTTCCTCTATGGAAATCAGGCCTAGAAGGGCAAGCGAATATGCTTCCTCGCGTTCGTATGATTTCCCAGAAAGTTTCAGAGCTGTTTCTCCCAGCTCTCTCGCCTCATCTGATCTGCCCTTTGCCAGATGAAGCGCGCCAAGCTGGTGGGATGCTAAAATGATATCGTGAACGGCGGGAAGCTCCTCAGCCTGAACCCTGTATTTCTCCGCAGCTTCAAGCGCTTTTTCAAGCAGTCCTGTCGAGCTGTAAACTTTGGACATTTCTCCGTAGGAAGACATGACAATCAGCTTGTCACCGATCTCTTTTGAGAAGGTCAGCTGTTTGTTCAGGGAGTCAATTGCCTCGGTGTACTCACCAAGCTTACTGGAAACCAGACCAATATTGCCATAGGTAACAGCGATTTCCCTCTTCATCTGGTGTTTCAGAGCTATCTCAAGAGCTTTTAGATAAAACTTCCTGGCCTCGGCATAGTCCCCGTTGGCCCAGTGTACAGTAGCGATGGTGTTGTATGAAAAGCCGCGCTGACGGGCACACACAGTTTCATCGCAGTCGCACAGATTTTCGGCAAGGTTCACTGCCTTAAGAGCTTTTTCCATGGCCTGTTCGATATTTCCCATGACGCAGTAAACCCATGCTCTGAAGCATTCGATTCGAACGAAAAGAACATCATGCTGTCCGGGATCCTCAAGCAGCATTTTTTCAGTATTGTCAAGCAATTCCGTCGACCTGTCAACTTCTCCACGGGTGTAATGTATATCAGCAATGGCCAATGATACATCACCTTTAAGCTCAATTTCAGTGGATGTCTCCAGGGCTTTGTTGTAGAACTCGAGAGCTTCGTCGTAATTTCCTATCCGATCATGAATTTTTCCTATGTACCTGCAGCATTCTGCCAGTTGATCCGAAGTGTTGCTCTGGTGGTTTTCAATGATATCGACAGCATCCTGAAAATGCTGTATGGCATTAAGATTCCTGTATTCCGACCAGGCTCTTTCACCTGCCATGACGCTGTATTTCAATGCTTTTTCGTGTTCTTCCGCGATTCTGAAATGACTGGCGAGTGAAGAACAGAGGGCTTCCTGTCTGTCCGGGTACATTTCCTCCAGTATTGAACCGATATCACCATGGATTTCCTTCCTCCGTTTCCTCAGGATGGAATCGTAGGATACATCCTTGATAAGCATATGTGAGAAAACGAACTCCATGTCTCTCAGTTTAGACCGATATGTAAGACCTGCTTCGGTACAGTCCATGAGGTTATCATGAACATTCCTCGTCAGGACCCTTCTGACGATTTCCTCATCAAATCTGAAACCAGCAACGCTTCCAATCCTCAGGCATTCCTTCGCCTGCTTCTCCAGCCTGTCTATCCTCGCCATGATCATTGAGAAGACATTACCGGGCAGTTTTTCATCGCTGTATTGAGCTGTCCTTTCCCAGAGATCATCTTTGCGGCTGATAAGCTTTTCTTCAACAAGGTAAAGCAGGAACTGCGTCAAATAGAAGGGATTCCCGTTGGCTCTTTCTCTGACAAGGATCTCGATACCATTCTCAAGAGGGGTTCCATCGAGAATATCGAGCATGAGTTCATCGGATGCTGCATGCTCAAGGCCTTCCAGAAGCATCCTGTGAATGGGGACATCATCCCGGTTGAAGAGTGTTCTTTCATCAGGTCTTTTTGAAATAACAAAGGAGATGTTCACATCTGAATATTCAAGCAGATGCCTGGCAATATATTCTACCGCAAGGATATCCATATCTGTGGAATTGTGTAGATCTTCAAGAATTACGCACAATGGTTTGCTGCATGATCTGATCATCTCGCAGATACCGTCAAGAAGATTTTCCCTTCTCAATATAGGAGGCAGTGAATCGTAATCCGAACCGGGATAGCTCAGAGAAAAAAGCATTCTTCCCAGGAAAACTTCCCGTTTTGAAAGGCTGCCTCCGGGATCACCCAGCTCACTGATCAGACTCCGAAGTTTATTCTTTCTGACACCGCGCGGGTCACTTTCCAGCATTCCGGATACGTTTCCTATCAGTGATGCGAATAAATCGTTTGTCTCACTGTTTTCCGGTGAAGATCCATAGAGTACGTTGTAACTCTTCTCTATCAAGAGCTCCGAAAGCTTTTTCAGTAAACTGGTTTTACCTATGCCGGCGCCGCCTTGCACAACGATAACCGAGTTCTCGCCTGTAATTGTCGAGAGTATCCGGGAAAGCTCTTCTTCTCTGCCGACGAAGTGGTAACTGTCTCCCGGGTCGATTCTCCTTTCGATCGGCAGATAACGTTTGACGGGGCTTTCCTTACCCTTAAGCATGATACTTTTCATATCCTGGTATCTGTAGTTGTTCCGGGACATTCTGAATACGTTGTCAGAAACAGCTATGGAATCTGATTCTGCAGAGTCTGCAAGCCTGGCAGCCGTATTCACGACATCTCCTATGACGGTGTACTTTCTGCTCCGCGAATCTCCTATTGCACCTGCGAAGGCAAAACCTTCATCTATCCCCGTCCTGATGCTGAAAACACTCTGGCTCGAGATGTACTGTCGAATTTCCAGGCTTGCCTGCACAGCGTGAAGGAGATCGTAACCGTACGAACGGGGGGCACCGAAGAGAAGAAAGAACCTGCTGCCTCCCACAAGGTTATTATCAACCATCTGAACGATACCACTGTTCCTTTGCGCGATGTCAGAAATACCAAGGTAGAGTTCCTGTATCTGTCTGTGGGGAGGCTTCTTTGCATCGTATCCTGTGAAATTGACGAATACCGCAGTTATTGAACGATGCTCTCCCTGAAGATTCTCAGTGCCCGGGATAATGAAAGAGCTGTCCGGTAAGTCAGGTGAGGTGTAATCGTCGAGGACAACGGTCTCTTCTGACCTTACCGACAATGTTTCTCCCCTTGCTGCAGTATCCTCCGCAGCGGCCATTTTCTCAATGATATCACCGGCAAGGAATATATGAGCGCCTTTGCAATCCCCTATGATAAACTCTGTCCATGTACCGTATCCCAGGATAATCTTGATGCCAAGCCTGCAGATACCAGCATCCGTTTTCAGGTTTTCGAAATGTACCATTTCAGTCATCATCTTTTCAGCACAGGCCGAGGAATCGGAGTTTTCTGAAAAGCGTACAAGCATTGAATCTCCGGCGGAGGATATATTGATGCCCCCGTGTTCACGAACTATTCCGTACATTGCCCTGAAGTACCGGTTGAGTATCTCAGTCAGGTCTTCAGTACCTTTCTTACCATGAAGAGCGAGCTTCTCGGTCAGTTCAGTGAAGCCGGATATGTCAGCAAACAGCAGGGACCCGCTGTACAGGTTTTTCCCCTGCCTTATGAGATCTACGTCGCCTGGAATGAAAGGATTCAATCTGTTGGCCCTCTGGTTATTTGCGAATAATATTCCTGCCTGTCTCGATGTAAATCTGAATATAACCTTTAGTGAACTGCAGGAGGAAAGAGAGAAGTGTACCACTTTCCTAGAGGGGTTAACCGGTATATCTTTACACAGGAGGGCGAAATGAAGGGAAAATTTCAACTCTACACTGGAAACGGTAAGGGTAAGACAACCGCAGCCCTTGGCCTGGCAGCACGAGCCGCATGCGCGGGCATGAAAGTTTACATCGGGCAGTTCATGAAGGGACAGGATTACTCGGAGCTCTGCCTGCCTGATCATTTCCCTGGAGCAATCACAATGGAACAGTACGGTACCCCCAGGCTTATATGCAAGGGAGAGGAGCCCTCGGAGGATGATATGCGATCCGCCGCTGCCGGTCTTGATCAAATAAAAGCCATGATGATTTCGGGGGATTATGATCTTGTTATTGCGGACGAACTTAACGTTACTGTTCATATGGGGCTTCTAAGCGAGAATGATGTGATGGATTTCATTGATCAGCGACCGGACAATGTAGAGCTTGTGCTGACAGGGCGATATGCTCCGGAGAGTTTTATTGTGGCGGCTGACCTTGTTACGGAAATGAAGGAAGTTAAGCATTACTTCGCGACAGAGAACCTTCTGGCCCGCAAAGGCATCGAATTCTAGGGCCGAACCGCAGTGTCGAGTTTTGTCATTTAGCATTTTGTATACTTTGTTCAACTCTATCAGTTCAGTAAGGAGAATACTATGAGAACCGCTATCATGTTCCTTGTTTTGCTGACAGCGCTGGCTGTGTCATCGGAAAGAAGTGATCTTGAAGTTTCAATCGGCGGGGGAGTCTGGATGCCATCCCTTTTCGATTCAGAT
>CAZUYF010000027.1:12260-14903 GCA_964624675.1 uncultured bacterium | reverse complement strand
GGAAGTGGAAGAACAGCCTGAGGAGGAACAGGTTGAAGTTCTGGAGGAAGCCTGGATAGTGGAAGAACAGCCTGAGGAGAAACCAGAACCAGAGGCGAAAGCTATGGAGAACAACCAGGAAAGGAAACAATCGATGCCTTCCGAGGAGCAGCTCACTAAACTGTTTGAAGCATCAGACAGAGAATACGATAATGGCAATCAACAGAAGGCCATTGCCTATCTGAAGAGAGCCAGAAAACTGGATCCGGGTAATTCTGAGGTCCAATCGAGGATCGATATTCTCAAAATTAGGATCAAATCCTCCAACCTTGTCCAGATAGCCGGAAAGAGACTTGCTTTAGGGGAAACTACCAGAGCAATCAATCTGGCACGTCAAGCTTTCAATATGCGGCCTGATTCAGCAGGTCTTGATGAACTGCTTTCTGATCTTGAAAACATATCTGTAACTTCTTCCCCGACATCTGAAGTCAGTGATTCGAAAGAGACACAATCCAGTGCCGGCGATGACTACATATCGAGAATACGCCAGCTTGTTCAGGACAATTCCCTGGAAGAGGCTGCATCAGTTGCTGAAGAAGCCTTCAGTCTTTTTCCCGATGATAAACTGGTAGTGGAGTTCGTCGACAATTTCAAGAAACTCGGATTACTGGAATAACGGGTAAGCTTCCTAGCCGGAGAAGAAATCCGGAACGCATGTCAGAAGAACACCAAGCACAAGAGCGGCTATTCCTGTCAGGAATATCAAGCCGGTAATCACCGGATGAAGTTTCTTCCCCAGCATAACAAATCCTGCCACTGCAAGCAGGAATCCCGGGATCAACAGCGCAAGATAGGTGTAGTTCAAAGAAATCTCCTTAGTATCGGTGTTAAGTATACTGAATCGTACCTGCTGGAACAATATGCAGCGGTACCCGCGTCAAGCTTTCAGACCTGCAAGTTTCTCCCAGTTAACCTTTTCCTCTTCCGATAAGGATACAGGCAGCGAGACTTCCACATGAATCAGCTGGTCACCTTTCGCTCCTCTGTAAGGAACTCCCTTTCCGGAAATTCTCAGAACCGATCCCGGCTGGGTTCCGGGATGGATCTTCAGAACGATCTTGCCATCCAGGGTGCGTATCTTCAGCTTTGTTCCAAGAACTGCCTGGGGTGCGGTAACTTTCACCGTACAGTGAATATCCCTGCCATCTCTCCTGAAAAATTTGTCAGGGGTGACCCTGAGTTTTACCATGATTGTCTTCCGAGAAGGCGTTGCAAGACGGAGCACCGATCCGTCATCCGAACCCGCAGGGATGTTCAAATCCACAGTCTCGGAAGAATTGACGGAGCCTGTTCCATGACACTTTGAACAGATGTCTTTATAAGTTTTTCCTGCGCCGGAGCAGCCGGGGCAGGGCATGACCATCTGACCCTGCTGTACTCTTCCCGAGCCGCCGCATTGACTGCAGGTTTCCTCACCGGAGCCGCCCGCTCCCATGCAGACGGGGCACATGGACGGCATCTCCAGATTTGCTCTTACCGTTCCCCCAAGGGCTGCTGTTGCGAATGGGACAGACACTACAACGGTGTGTCTTGTAGTTCTTCTCTGGTCAAATCCGCCGCCAGTACCGAAACCGCCGCCGCCAAACATGGACCGGAGAATGTCCGCCAGGCCGCCGCCGCCGAAAGAAGTTCCAGCCTGTCCCCCGGCGTCACCCCACGAAAAATCACCACCGCCCTTCCGGATCTGGTCGTACTTTTCTCTCTTCTCTGTGGTGCCGAGAATATCGTATGCATCGGAAATCTCCTTGAAGCGTTCCTCAGCTTTTTTGTCCCCGGGGTTTGCATCAGGATGGTATTTCTTGGCCAGCTTTCGGTAAGCTTTCTTCAGTTCGGCCTGCGATGCAGTTTCACCTATTCCAAGGGTTGAATAGAGGTCTTTATTCACTTTATTCTATTCTCCCCCTTCGCCTTCAGACTGTTCTCCGGTCATGGAAGATGAAACTGGTTTGCCGACCTTGACCCTTGCAGGGCGAAGAAGTTCCTGCTCTAGACGGTAACCCTTCTGGAAGACTTCCAGAACTGTATCCTGATCAAGACCTTCTCTATTTTCGGCGAGCATGGCTTCATGGATATTAGGATCGAAGGGGTCATCCTGAGCGACTTCCAGCTCATTAAGTCCTTCCTGTTTCAGGATACTGACCAGCTGCTCGGATGTCTTCATCAGGCCATCAGCTATCTCCTCAACGGAATGACCCCCTTCTTTTACGAGCTGCTCTGCCCTGTGGTAATTATCCAGGACTGCGAGAAGCTCCTGTATCAGGTCCTTCTTTCCCTGGTCGCAGAGCCTCCTGAAATCCCTTGCCTGGCGTTTCCTGTAATTGTCAAATTCCGCCTGGAGCCGCAGCAGTTTCTCCTGAAGCTGCAGTCTGACGGCATCGGGTTCAAATATGTCGGGATATTCCTGGTTTTCAATCTCTGTCTCTTCAATCATGTTTTCAGCTTCCGGGACTTCCAGGATGCTGCTCTTCTCTTCCTGTGGTTCCGAAACAGGAACTCTTCTCCTTGCGGAGGTTCCATTCCTTCTTTTCATCGATTTTCTTCTCGGATCCGCCATCAGTCATCAACTACTTCGTAGTCAGCATCGACAGTGTTGGAATCGTCTCC
>CAZUYF010000027.1:0-12160 GCA_964624675.1 uncultured bacterium | reverse complement strand
GCCATCAGTCATCAACTACTTCGTAGTCAGCATCGACAGTGTTGGAATCGTCTCCGCCAGAATCGGCTGTTCCTGCAGCCTCCCCTGTCTGTCCTTCCGAACCTGCAGCCTGCTGTTGAGCCTGCTGCTGCTTGTAGAAGGCTTCCCCGAACTGCTTCCATGTTTCCTGAAGGCTGTCGTATTTCTGTTTTATCAGATCGTCATCTTCTCCCTCAAGAGCTTTCTTCATATCTGATACCGCCGAGTCAAGCTTTGATTTGTCATCCGGAGCTACCTTATCTCCGTAATCCTTCATCTGCTTCTCTATTTCAAAGACCATAGCGTCGGCGTGGTTACGCCTCTCGATCTTCTCCTTCTTCCTTTCATCTTCCTCGGCATGAGCCTCTGCATCGTGCAGCATCTTCTCGATTTCATCCTCGGAAAGTCCGCTGGAAGCTTCTATCGTGATCTTCTGCTCTTTCCCGGTGGCCTTATCCTTCGCTGCGACGTGGAGAATCCCATTAGCGTCAATATCGAATGATACCTCTATCTGCGGCATTCCCCTCGGAGCCGGTGGAATTCCGTCAAGGACGAATCTTCCAACAGTCCTGTTATCTGCTGCCATTTTGCGTTCACCCTGAAGGACAATGATCTCAACCTGAGGCTGATTGTCAGCGGCGGTGCTGAATATCTGACTTTTTTTCGTTGGAATCGTTGTGTTCTTCTCAATGATGTGTGTGGCAACTCCACCGAGGGTTTCAATACCAAGCGTAAGCGGAGTAACATCGAGGAGCAGCACATCCTTGACATCTCCTGCAAGTACTCCGGCCTGGATTGCTGCCCCTACTGCAACCACTTCATCCGGGTTGACACCCTTATGAGGCTCCTTGCCGAAAATCTCCGTGACTTTCTTCTGAACAAGCGGCATCCTGGTCTGCCCGCCGACCAGAATGACATCGTCAATTTCGGATGGGGTCAGACCGGCATCTTTAAGTGCCATTTTGCATGGTTCTACGGTCTTGTCCACAAGGTTATCGACCAGCTGCTCGAGTTTTGATCTTGTAAGGGTCATATCGAGGTGCTTCGCCCCGGCAGAATCGGCTGTGACGAACGGAAGGTTTATGTTTGTACTCTGCGTTGTTGAAAGCTCACACTTCGCGGTTTCAGCAGCTTCCTTGAGCCTCTGAAGAGCCATCATGTCCTTGGACAGGTCGATTCCCTGCTGTTTCTTGAATTCCGCAACCATCCAGTTAATAATTGCATGGTCGAAATCGTCTCCACCCAGATGAGTGTTGCCGTTGGTTGACTTGACCTCAAAGACACCATCACCTATTTCGAGTATTGAAATATCGAAGGTTCCTCCACCGAGGTCGTACACAGCTATTGTTCTGTTGGAGGATTCCTTGTCCAGACCATAGGCAAGAGCAGCTGCAGTGGGTTCGTTTACGATCCTCTCCACTATGAGACCAGCGATCTTACCGGCATCCTTGGTGGCCTGCCTCTGGCTGTCGTTGAAATACGCTGGAACGGTAACAACCGCTTTTTCAACCTTTTCTCCGAGGTAATCCTCTGCAGTCTGTCTCATTTTCTGCAGGATCATTGCCGATATCTCAGGTGGGGAGTACTTCTTACCCAGTATCTCCACCCAGGCATCACCGTTTTTTCCCTCGACAACTTTGTAGGGAACCCTCTCGATTTCTGTTGTCATCTCGCTGTATTTGCATCCCATTAGCCTCTTTATCGAGAATATGGTATTCTCAGGATTCGCAACTGCCTGCCTGTGGGCTACAACGCCTACAAGCCTCTCTCCTTTATCAGTGAAGGCGACTACCGAAGGTGTTGTTCTCGCGCCTTCAGCGTTGGGTATTACAGTAGGTTCACCACCTTCCATAACTGCCACGCACGAATTTGTGGTTCCAAGATCAATTCCAATTATCTTTCCCATAATTATCCTCTCATGTTCTCTTCCAAATGCTATTCCTGAACATTCAAAACCCGGCTGAACCCTTAATCAGTTCCGGCTTGCCCGAGTATTAATTCAAATACTTTTTGAGCAATCATCGTGCCAAAAACATCTCTACCTGCAGAATATTGTCCCGCAATAATTTACCAACTCAGCGACGCGGATCGCTTCCGGATGGCGTACAGGGGGCGTGCAATTGTGGCACATTCCAGGCCCTCTTTTATCTTGTATAGTATATGGTTGCATGAAGCACTTCGAAGGTAATTCCAGCACAGAAAGAGTGATGTGGACAGAATAATCGTACGTGGTGCCCGGGAGCATAACCTGAAGAACATAACTGTGGAATTTCCCAGGAACAGGCTCGTTGTTCTTACGGGAGTATCCGGTTCGGGAAAGAGTTCCTTCGCATTTGACACTCTTTACGCAGAGGGCCAGCGAAGGTACGTTGAATCGCTTTCGGCATATGCGAGGCAGTTCCTGGGCCAGCTGGAAAAGCCCCTTTACGAGAGCATCGAGGGACTTTCCCCGGCGATATCTATTGAGCAGAAAACGGTGAGCCACAATCCCAGATCAACAGTGGGGACTGTGACGGAAATCTCCGATTACATGAGGGTTCTCTTCGCAAGGGTGGGTATTCCCCATTGCCCCGAGTGCGGCAGGAAGGTATCAAGCCAGTCACCGCAACAGATGGTTGAAAGAATTCTGCAATTCCCGGAAGGGACCAGACTTTTAATAACGACTCCTCTGCTGCGGAACAGGAAGGGAGCCCATGCAGAGCTCTTCCCGGCATTGAGGAGAAGAGGATACGTTCGTGTTCTTATCGACGGAAAGAGCAGGAGTCTCGAGGAGAATATCAAACTGAACAGCAGAAAAAAACACAATATCCATCTTGTGGTCGACCGGATAGTGTGCAAAGAAAGTATCGCCAGCAGACTTATGGATTCCGTTGAAACAACCCTGAGGGAAGGGGAGGGTATACTCTCGGTGATCAATGCAGATTCGGGAGAAGAAACCCTGATGAGCGAGCATAGCGCTTGCGCATATTGCGGTATAAGCATGCCGGAACTCACTCCCCAGCTTTTCAGTTTCAACAACCCGGCTGGGATGTGCCAGGAGTGCTCAGGGCTGGGGTACGAACTAAAGGTTGACCCCCTGCTGGTAATTCCAAGGAAGGCGCTATCCATAAAGGATGGAGCAATTGGCCCCTGGGGGATACCCTCTGGTCACGGAAAAAATCTGGCACGTGCACTTGCAAGGGAGCTTGATTTCAGCCTGGGAGCTCCGTGGCAAAGCCTGTCTCAGAGCGTTCAGGATGAAATCCTCTACGGTTGCGGCAGCAGGAAAATCAGTATTACCTGGTCCTCCAAAAAAAGTACCGGGACATGGGAGACGAACTGGGAAGGTGTTATACCCAGACTGGAAAGGCTTTACCGCGGGACGGCCAGTCAATCGGCAAGGAAGTTTTACGAGAGGTTCTTCAACAAGTCCAACTGCTCGGAATGCGGAGGAACACGACTTAAACGGGAAGCAAGGGCGGTGTCTGCCGGCGGCAAAGGTATTCATGAATTGAATTCCATGACGGTTAATGGGCTTCATGAATTCTTTGCCCATCTTGAACTTGATCCCTGGAGGAAGAAGGTAGCAGCAGAACTCCTGAGGGAGATCAGCAACAGACTGAATTTTCTGGTTAATGTCGGGCTTCATTACCTTACACTGGACAGGGCGTCACCATCCCTTTCGGGCGGAGAAGCACAGAGGATAAGGCTGGCCAGTCAGATAGGAAGCGGTCTTACAGGAGTTCTCTACGTGCTGGATGAACCTACTATCGGCCTTCATCAGAGAGATAACTTAAGGCTCCTCTCTACTCTTGTGGAACTTCGGGACCTTGGCAATACCGTTCTTGTTGTGGAGCACGATCATGATACTATTCTGGCTGCTGATCATGTGGTGGATTTCGGCCCGGGCGCAGGTGTTCACGGAGGAAACATCGTTGCAGCAGGAACCCCGGCAGAAATAATGTCATCTAAAGAATCCCTTACTGGAGACTACCTTTCCGGAAGAAAATTCATTCACAGAACGGTACCTGCTTCAGGGGAAAGCAGCGACTTTCTTACTCTGAAGAAAGCAAGTCTTCATAATCTGAAAGATATCGATCTTAATATTCCTCTTGGAAGGTTCATCTGCGTTACAGGGGTTTCAGGATCGGGCAAGAGCTCTCTTATCAGCCAGACCCTTTATCCGGCCCTGTCTGCAGCTACAGGAAATTCTCTGAAACTCCGTCCCGGTCCATACACCTCTCTTGTGGGTGCTGCGAATGTGGACAAGGTCATAAACATCTCCCAGGATCCCATTGGAAGAACACCAAGGTCCAATCCCGCAACCTACACGAAAGTTTTCGATCTAATAAGAAAACTGTTCGCTCAGACATCCGCGGCGAAGATCCGGGGATACAAACCCGGTCGATTCAGTTTCAACGTTAAGGGCGGCCGGTGTGAGGAGTGCAAGGGCGCAGGTGTGATAAAGATAGAGATGCATTTCCTTTCCGATGTCTTCATCGAATGCAGAACCTGCGGTGGCCGCAGGTTCAACAGCGAAACGCTGAAAGTCACTTATGGAGGACTGAGTATCGCGGAAGTGCTGAATCTCACCGTCAGTGAAGCTCTCGTTCAATTCGAGAGAATCCCCGCTATATACCGCATTCTCAAAGTGTTGGATGATGTAGGACTGGGTTACATCCAGCTCGGGCAGCAGGCAACAACCCTCTCGGGGGGTGAAGCACAGAGAATCAAACTGGCAAAGGAGTTGTCGCGCCCCGGGTCAGCCCATACAGTTTACATTCTGGACGAACCCACAACAGGTCTTCATTTTCATGACGTTAAGAAGCTCCTGATAGTTCTGGGAAGGCTGGTCAAAGCGGGAAACACCGTAATAGTTATCGAACACAACCTTGATGTCATCAAGAACGCCAGCTGGATAGTTGACCTTGGCCCCGATGGAGGCGACGCTGGAGGCTGGATAATAGCGACAGGTACGCCTGACCAGCTGGCCGAAAACAAAAATTCATATACGGGTCGTTTTCTTAAAGCCGTTCTGGAGGCGGATGTCCGGGAATGACTGAACCGCTCTGGATAAGATGATCCGCGAGTGCGGCCAGAGCCCTGAAAACATTCTTCAGACTTCCTGATATAACCTCATTGCTGTCCCATGCCGAGATAAGCCTGCCTCCGCACGCCAGTCTTGCGGAAAGGGCATCGCAAAAACCGAGTATTCCAAAATGAGTACATACACCGTCTCCTGGCTTCTCATGAATCTCTTCAGGAACATTTCTGAGAACTTTGCTTCCGATCATGGAAGTGTTTCCCAAACCATCTTCCAGATATACAAATTCGCTTCGCAGGGCATTCCTGAGTCTTTCCGCAAGTAATTCCAGCGAAGGCTTTTCCGTTGCAAGCAGTTCCAGTACTGTAACGCTTACAGAATGATCCCAGCCGGGATCCCCGGTATTAAAAAGAGTGAGTAATCCCGAATCGAGATCCAATGCATCTTCCTCAGCTGACCAGTGGACAGCCATGTTGCCCCCTCGGCTCTTTCCCATGTTCAGGGCTGCACTTGCCCGGCTGATAATAAGCTCTGAACTGTCCTCGGAAGAACTGTACGAAGCTGCACCGATGCAGACAGTAACCGGTACCCTGTCGGGTCTTATCTCAGCACTGGCGATAACACCGCAGATCCGCTCAGCAATGATCATGGCGCTCTCTTCTCCCGTCTCAGGCAGAAACACACCAAACAGATCTTCCCTGAATCTTCCTATCATATCGTTGGGGCGGAGTACTCCTTTAATCGTGGAGACAACGGTTTTCAGTGTCCCGTCTCCTGCCTTGTACCCGAAAAGCCTGTTGATCTCTCTCAAGCCATCCACATCCACAAGAAGAACAGATATAGGTGGAATAGCGGTAGAAATTTTATGGTCCGTAAGTTCCCGCAGTCTCTGAGTCCATGAATAACCGATGACTGAACCGGTAAGGGTATCAATGTAAGCCATGGATTCCCTGTCACGGAGAAGGAGTGCCGAACTCACCTGCCTGCTGAGAGATTCAATAAAGAAATCCGATTCTCTGCCGATATTGTCATATGGGGTATCCATCTCGATGAGCAGGTAATTTTCCCGCTGAGAGTAGCTAGAATCCAGCCTTCTCTGCATCTGCGGCGGAACAACGGATTTCTCTGCAGGAATGATCATGTACTTTCTGCTGCCGAAAGGGTTCTTACCGAAATTATCTATTGCGATTCTCTCCCCTGGAAATTTCCTGATCACTTCTTCAGCCTCCAGGCACGGAAGCCTCCAGCTGCCGGGGCCGTAACCCTCAATTATGCTTATGCTGTTGTCTTTTATCCGCAGAGCCAGAATCCTGTCCGCCGAAGCCAGTATCCCAATTGCTTCCAGGCTGGCACTGATCTCCGAACGGGAAGAGATTCTGAGAGTCCCTCTGCTGATCTCCCTGAAAGTATCAATGGAGTCATCGAACAACCTCTCCGCAAAGGAATCCCTGATTTCTCTCAGGGTTCCACCCGGGCAGGAGGAGGAAGCTCTAAGTATTTCCAGGCGACGGCCTGCGCCGGTTCTTTCCTTAAATTCGTCTCTGGTGCTGTCCGGCAGCTGACCTGCTATATACTCGTCCAGTTCAGCCAGCATGAGAGACATTCTGGAATCTTCCCTGAAACTCCGATCGAGGCTGAGCTTCTTCCTGCATCGGAGCAGAAGCCATACAAGCAGAAGGCTGTCCAGCTGCCTTGCCAGAATCTGCGCCGATTGGAAAAAATCGTCTGCGTGGCTGTCCTTTGAAGCAAGGATACCGCTTATGCAGAGTTTCCAGGACAGGAACGGATCTTCATAAAACTTACTGTAGGACGAGTCAAGCGCTGTGGCAATGATGGAATGAGCCCTGTCAAAACCACGTGAATACGCTTCCATAGCAAGAATCAGCGCGTAAAGCACCGAACCGCTTCCCGGGGAGGTCAATAGATAATCGGAAATTATCCCTGCCCCGGAAGCGGGCTCCGTACCCTCTGAAAGAGATCTGAGGAAATCATCTGTACCCGGCAGAAGAAGGTCGCCACCACCGAGGCATCTTTCAACTCCCGTCAGGAATCCCAGATAAGCCTCACACCATGACGCGCGAGGTTCATCCCGGAGCATTTCCGCTGATCTCACAATTTCAGAAACTCTCCGCGCAATCTCCATGGCTTCTGCAACCTGCAATGTTCTGGTGTACATATCCGCCATGTGATCGAGGGCATACAGCCTGTTCGATAGATTTCCGCTTGTTGATGCCCTCTGCAGAGTGCTCCGCATTATTGAAATAAGGCTTCTTATGGTATAGCCGGGGCGTTCCTTCATTTCGAAGACGATTATGTTCAGTATCTCCATAACCGCCAGTTGACCCTTAACGCGTTCTGCAAGCAGCAGGGCCCGCTGGAGTATGGTCATGGCGGTCTTTCTTCTACCGGACGCAATGTAAACCTTTGCTCTGCACAATTCAAGCATCTGCTGGGTTTCAAGGGTAACCACCGGTACATGGGTCATGGCGGAAAGGATCACCTTCTCGGCGGCAGCGTTCATCTTGAATCCGGCCAGAACGGTCGCTGCAGTGGCCAGTATCCTCACCATAACATCATTATCGTGTATCCTGGGCAGCCAGTCTATCACCCTCTCTATCCCGGCTGCCATTTCCTTTATCCCTTCGAAATCCCTCGGGATCTCAGCCATGCTGCTCAGTATTGCCGGGATATACTCGCCGGTATTCGTCTCCATACCCAGCTCCAGGGCTTCTTTCAGATGCTCTTCAGCCTGTGGGAGCCTGTTCTCAAGCAGTTCAAGCTCTCCAAGCCGCGTAAGTGCCATTGCCCTTTCGCGGGGGGATTTGAATATGGGAAGATGCCGCTCTGTGAACGCAACTGCGATAACGCTTGCAACATTCCTGAGTTTACGCGGTTCAAAGGCCGAAAGAACTTCTCCTGCTTCCTTCACGGTCAGATATATTTCTTCCGGACGCATGATCTCGCTCAGGAAATGTGAGAGCAGCCTGAATTCACCATTTTCGCGAGCCTGGCGCATCCCCCCTAAAAGGAGGAATACCCTGTCGCGCACGGACAGGTGTGCGCTTTCAAGTGCTGCTATTATCTCAGGAAGTGTTGCCCCGGGGGAAGACAGAACGTATTCACACAATCTCTCAAGCCACTTCTCTTTATCCGGGATTCCGGGACTCGATCCAGTTACATCTGGAACAGTCCATCCTTCTACATGGTGTTCGTGCCTTCTGCATACAAACGCGTCTTCTTCAAGTTCAGCAAGTGTTTCCTGCACTGAATCTATTTCAGCGGAAACGATGCTGGCAATTGCGCTGGCGCTGATGATACCTTTCATTCCACTCAGTAGAGAGGGGATCATTTTCCTGAGATCTTCCGATCGCGGTGTTTTCACGATTCCTTTTTCCTCCCTCGGGACAGTGAACCAGAGAACCTTCCTGTAATATGCAGTAATCAATATCGTATAAAAGATGCAGGTTAGACACTTGTTCGGCAACCCCTTCAGGATTATCTTTCCTGCTCTCTGCAATATGCTTAATAATGCTCTCCAGAGAACGAAAGGAATCACAAGTGACGTTGGCAAAGCGGTACAATCCCAAAGAATCGGAGCCCCGCTGGCAGAAATTCTGGGACGAACGAGGTATTTTTAAATACAGGAGTGATTCCGGCAAACCTGTTTACTCCATCGATACACCCCCGCCAACCGTCTCGGGAAAAATACACATGGGGCATGTTTTCAGTTACGTCCAGGCTGAGGTTATCGCCAGGTACCACAGAATGAAGGGCATGGAGGTTTTCTACCCCTTCTGCTTCGATGATAACGGCCTTCCCAGCGAACGTTTCACTGAAGCAGAGAGAAATGTAAAAGCTCAGGATATGCCGAGAAGCCAGTTCGTTGAACTCTGTCTTGAAGTCACCAAGGAAGCCGAGAAGGTTTTCAGGGACCTCTGGACCAGATTCGGCTTCTCATGTGACTGGGACCTTCTCTATACAACTATCGATCCCCCGGTTCAGAGAATCAGCCAGAGATCCTTCCTGGACCTGAATGAGAAGGGATATGTATATCGGAAGGAATCTCCCACCCTCTGGTGCCCTGAATGCGCTACCGCCGTAGCTCAGGCTGAAACGGAAGACAAGGATTACCCCTCGGTATTTCATGATATCGAATTCAATCTCACGGACGGAAGCGGAACGATTACCATCGCCACAACAAGGCCGGAACTGCTGCCGGCATGCGTCGCCGTCTTTGTAAACCCCTCCGATTCCCGATGGAGCAGCCTTATAGGAAAGAAAGCAACGATTCCCATCTTTGGCCATGTGGTAGAGATAATCGGGGACTCGAAGGTTGATATTGAGAAGGGCAGCGGAATCGTGATGTGCTGTACCTTTGGTGATACCACCGATATACAGTGGTGGCAGGAGTACGGCCTCGACCTGCGCATAGTACTCGACAGAAGAGGACATATGAACGACCTTGCCGGCTTCCTCAAGGGAATGTACTGGAAGAAGGCACGCAAGGTTCTTGTTGAGAAGCTTATCGAAGAGGGGTTCAGAAAAGACAGCAAGAATATCGAGCATGCCGTAAATGTTCATGAGCGATGCGGCACTCCTCTTGAATACCTTGTCAGCATGCAATGGTTCATACGGATACTGGACAGGAAGAATGAGCTTATTGAGTGCGGCAATCAGGTTAACTGGTATCCGGCCTACTTCAAAGTACGATTCGACCACTGGGTAGAAAACCTGAAGTGGGACTGGTGTATCAGCAGGCAGCGTTACTATGGTGTACCTTTCCCGGTATGGTTCTGTGAACAGTGCGGAGAACCGTACTTTGCAAGGGAAGAGGATCTCCCGGTAGATCCCCTTGAGGACAGTCCGGGACAACCCTGCAGGAGCTGCGGCCACACCTCATTCAGACCCGAAGCGGATGTAATGGATACATGGGCAACCAGCTCCCTTACACCCCAGATTAATGCCAGATGGGGAGAGAAAGACGCGCGGGAAGACTTCATGCCCATGAGTCTGAGGCCGCAGGCGCACGATATTATCCGCACCTGGGCATTCTACACCATCACCAAGGCTCACCTCCATTCAGATGATATACCCTGGCGTGATGTAATGATAAGCGGACATGCTCTCAATCCGGACGGCAATAAAATGTCAAAGAGCAAAGGCAAAGTTTCAGGTGATCCTCTCATCGCTCTTGAACAGTACTCCGCCGATGAACTGCGCTACTGGTCATGCAGCTCAAAGCTGGGCAGCGATGTTCTTTTCAGTGAAGAGGTTCTGGGTGATGGAAGACGCCTTGTAACGAAGCTCTGGAACGCCGTTAAATTCGCAGCCTCCCAGCTTGAGGATTTCAATCCGGCGCTTGAGCCGGAACTGAAACCCTATGACAGATGGATACTCTCCCGCTTCACCATTGCAGCGCAGAGGGCAACGAACGGTATGGAAGAGTACGAATACTCGGTGGCCATGAAAAAAGCTGAATACTTCTTCTGGAAGGTTGTTTGCGACAATTACCTTGAGATTATAAAGAAGCGCATCTACTCGGATGACGATGAAGCTGGAAAACAGTCGGCACAGTATGCCCTGTACCACATAATCTATGGTTCACTGAGGCTTTTCGCTCCGGTACTGGTTCATGTAACAGAGGAACTTTACCAGGCACTTTTCAGGGAATCCGAAGGGCACGAGAGCATTCACCTCGCGAAATGGCCAGACCCCGACTTCATGGATGAAGAAGCGCTGAAGTACGGTGACATGAGCCTGCAGATCATCGAGAGAGCAAGAAAATTCAAGAGCGAGAATAATCTGAGCATGGCAGCCCCTCTCAAAGCTATCGAGGTAACTGTGCCGGGAGATGACCTCATCGGGCTCCGCATGCTTACGGATGATATAATGAATGTAACAAGGGCGGAGAACATTCTGTGGACGGAGGGTACAGGCTTGACTGTATCGGTGATTCCAACCGACGAGCAGAGTTTGAAACACCGTTGATTGTCTAAATCCTGTCCTAGCGAAAACTGCATGGATGCTTTATAAATTGAAGAATAACAATTAGCTCAGCAGAAGGGCAGACTATGGATTTTCCGATTTTACACGACCCCGGCAGCATCGAACTGCTGCTCAGAACGGTATGCAAAACCGATCCTCCTAGACTTGTTGATCATGATTACCTTGTCAGCCTCGGTTTCAAAAGGGAGGTGGACGACGGACTCCTGAAGCTCCTTCTGTTCCTGGGCTTCATTGATGAAAACGGGCAGCCCTCAGCTCTCTGGAAGAAGTCACTTGACCCCGAAAAGGCTCCGCAGATCCTCAGGGATTCTGTAAAAGCAGCGTACGGATTCCTCTTCAAACGGTTCCCGGATGCTTATAAGGAGGAGGGTTCTGTACTGATGGAATTCTTCAGGGTCGAAACCGGTGACTCCGACCCCAACGTGGCTTACATGATACTGACATTCAAGGTTCTCTGCGATCTGGCGGAGCTCTCCAAAGGAGATCCCGAAGAGAAAGCTGTGCAATCGATTGAGAAAGCCGCAGCAGAAAAGAAACCTGCAAAACCTAAAAAGAGTGAACCCGCTGCCAAAGCAAAGCCAGCAGCTCCTGCCGTGCAGCATGAAAGCCCGGGTATCAGAATTTCATTTAATATAGATCTTGCAGACGGATCAGACCCCGAACTGAGAGATCTGGTCGTCAAGCTTCTGAAACGCCAGCTCAAACTTTAGTTCTTTTCCGGTGTTATTGATTTGACACAACACATAATTGAGAGGAGTCTTTTCGCAAATGAAGAATGTAAAATGGTTTATACCATTTATCGCCATTGCAGCCATTCTTATCGTAATCTCCTGCGGAGACGATGAAAATCCTGCAGGCTCCGGTGACGATCCGACAGCATCTACCCTTTCGGCTACTTCCGGGACAACCAACACCGTTTTCGCATCCTGGAGCATGTGCCCGGACAACGATTTCTCCGAGTATAACCTTTACAGGTCAACTACCTCGGGAATCTCCGGCAATCCTCCTTCCACCCCGATAAGAACATCATCAAATGCTTCGGACACCACCTTCAGTGATACCGGCCTTGGATGGGGAGAAACCTACTACTACGCGGTACAGACGAAGAATACT
>CAZUYF010000026.1:12266-15555 GCA_964624675.1 uncultured bacterium | reverse complement strand
ATGTGCACTGGAGGTTCTCTGTTAAGTATGTGCCGGGAGCTGCCTGCTGCCTCGAAAATCCTTAGTATATCCTTAATATGAGTTTACTGTATGTTGAAAAAGAGGGGGATGTATGATAGGGATATGTATCAAGGCGGGTTTCACCTGCCCCGACTGTGACAGCTATATACCCATGAATGCCCTGGTCGAGTCTCTCAGGTGCCGTGCATGCGGTACGGATCACGATCTCACTGTTGATCACTGGAAAACCGTTCTGGATGATGCCATCAAAGAAGCACCTCATAGTGAGGAGGGTGAGGGGTCCAGCTCTACCGTGTTCGGTAACTTCAATTACAGGATTGAATACGGAAGGCTGAAACCCAGATATTCAGGAACGAAGGATGATATCCCCATCGAGGATATTCTGGAACATGTTGATGATGGATACGTACTCCATCCCGAGACAGGAGAGAAGACTTTCATCCGTAAATTCCCGGATATCTACAATGGTGAGTTTTCAGGGATCACCGTGCTCATCGGGGAAGAGCCTTCTTTAATACCTGGGAGGGGAGAGGGCAGTGAACTTCAGGTAGATAATTCCGGCAATCCTGTTGCGCTGCAATGCCCCAACTGCGGAGGAAGCCTTATCGTGAAAGGGGATAGCAGGACAGAGACATGCAGATTCTGCGACACCGAAGTTCACCTTCCCGATGATCTGTGGAAGATGCTTCACCCTATGCGAAAAGCGATCCGCTGGTACTTTCTCTTCGATTACAGCAGCATACCTTTCACATGGGAGAGTGACGTCTTTGGCGGTACCGCCGCTGCAGATGGCGGTGTATGCCTGGTTGTCGAGAATGATTACGGGGATAAGCCGATAATAACGTGCCTCAGGCCGGACAGAACAGAGGTATGGATGCGAGACGATCTGGAACTGGAATGCGAGTCCGATGGCTCCATTCCCGGAGCGGTTGCTGATTACGACGGTAACGTCCTGATAATGCATGAGAACAGGATGGATCTCTATTGTATATCCCTGGAGGATGGTTCGGTAACCAGCATCATAAAGGGCGCTGCAGGGAACGAAGAAGCAGATCCTGATACCATTGAACCTTTCAATATGGATGAAGTCCGGGGAATGACATCTTTTCCCGACGGAAGCATCCTGTTCCTGAAATCCCGTGACACGGATGCTGGTTATTACCGGGAATTCCTGCGGTTCGATAGGGAAGGCAATCCTCTCCAGTTGTGGAAGACGGCTACAAAAGCAGAGGAAAAGAAACCCGGCTTATTTGCCCGAATTTCTGGATTGTTTAGCAAAGTTTCACTGAAGCGTGAAATTCCATATTTCGAGAATATCGCAGACCGTCCTGAGAAACTTAAAGATTCCAGTGTTGAAATGGCTTCCGGGGCCGATGGCTCCCTATATCTGCTTTGCAGCGAAAGACTGGCCGCCTTCGATACCTATGGAAGCATGAGGTATTCCGTTGAACTTCCGTGCAGAGGCACCTGGGGCAGACCCGTTGCCAACAGCGGGGGGGAAGCCTTCGTCCTGACCGAGAAGGAGGATGACAGGTACGAGGTTCAGAAAATCTCAGCTGCAGGGGAAGTATCCGTTTATGCGGCAAGTGTTAAAGACGGCGGTAAGGTTGAGAATTCCGATTTGATAGTACTGACTTCGGAAGGGAAGATCCACGTCTTCGGCTATGGCGGAGTCTGGATCACAATCGATGGACCCTCTTTTTCCGGCTTGCGGGGAAAAACTTCGTGAATCGCTTTTCGACCTCCTGAGAACCACCATATCGGGATGAAGAGTATAGGTGGTATCAGGAGAGCGGGAAAAAATGCTAATTTACGAGTCAGAGGAATAACGGCGAATGCAGGCACTGAAGCAAGGATGGAAATGAACGCTTCCTTCCAGATCGGAAGGGAATAACCTTTCCACTTGAGAAACACCCAATAGCTTACAAGTATCAGTAAGTTCCCCGCAACAAAGAGAACTGCAGCTGAGGGTAATCCGAGCACAGGCATAAGCAGAAGGTTGCCGCCGATAACAACCATCAGCGCGGTTGTGGTGACAGGTACAACTATCCTGATCCTGTTAAGAGCCATTAGTGATGAGAGCACTATTATCATGAGATACATTATCGCAAGTCCTGCAAGACATAAATACAGGCACAGCTGCAGTTCCGAAGCGTCGATGCCTCTCAGGTATTCGCTTCCCCATACTAACCTCAGAAATCTGTTTCCTGCGGATAAGATCGCGAGAAATGGAAGCAAAGCAAGTGCAGTAAATATTCTGGCCATATGCCCGGTCTGCCGCATATACCCACCGTCCCTGAAAGCTCTGCAGAGAGACGGAAACAGGGCACCGGGCAATAATGTGGGAACAACCAGGAGGAGCATTACCTCGATTATCCTGAGACATTCCTGCCATGCCGCCACTGCATTCACACCGAGTATCTGTCTGATGAGGATATTATCCGCCCTCAGATGTGCAACGGTAACCAGCCCCATGATTCCCAGAGGCAGTGCGGTAATGAACAGGTTCTTCAGTTTCTCCTTATCGATGGAGGGTATCAGAGAGAATCCTATCCTTCTTAGGAATATCACTGCGGTGATGGCTGCAGCAAGAGCTCGTACAACGTAAGCTGAGGCGATTGCGGTAAGGTCCGCCTTAAACTGAATCAGAAGCAGTACAGCGATCAGACCAATTACACCCATCAGGATTCTGCAGATAGATTCGTAAATCATTTTTTCTCTTGCTCTGAAAACAGAATAGAACATCTCAGCAAAGGATTCGAAGAGAACCGAAACACCGATTATTCCGAGAACAAGCATTCTCTCAGGAGTCATGTTTAGAAGAAAACCCGCGAGCAGCAGCAGTGGAAGACCCAGCAATGACAGGATAATCCTGAGTGAGAGAGATTCGGACAGGAGATTCTGGGTATCGCCGGGGCGTACGCTTGAACGCATGTTAAGAATCAGTGAAACACCCATATCGGACAAACCCAGGTATATCTGTCCGAGTACTATTACAAAAAGAAGCCCTCCGAAATCCCCATCGGACAGGTATCTCGCAAGGCACATGATGGATACAAAGAGAGAGCCTTTTCCTATGAACTGGCCAACCAGCATGAATCCTGTGTTTGCAGCTTTCGATGATCTCTCCACACCTGATATGCTTTTCGAATTATCCGGTCCGGAAGGAATATTCAGTTCTCCTGTCTCTCTGGAAGATATGACTTCTATATTCAGATTGAACTCTAAAATACGCAACTGGCTGAGAAGTTACAATACTGTCTATGAC
>CAZUYF010000026.1:0-12166 GCA_964624675.1 uncultured bacterium | reverse complement strand
ATTTCAGGCGCTTGAACTGCCTGATCAGCAGTACTGAACCCCATAGAAGAGAAATGATCATTAAAAGCTTCCCGCCGATTACTGCCATGTCCGCTATCAGGTGATCATGTTCAAGGAGATTCAGTTCAGCTAGAATAAAATTCCAGTCATGAAATCCATACGGAGCTGAAGCCCCGGTATTACCCCCGAGCAATTGCATGCTCATCGATCTTGCATCATCTATGTAGGGGGCCAGGTCCAGTATGCTTTCCCCCATCCACCACAGACCTATGGAGGCGCCGAATGTGTCACGGGTCTTGATCAGGAGAACAAGGGTACAGATCAGTGGCATTATAACCTGCCCCAGGCTCCCGCCGAGGGAATGCATAACCCTGCCCAGAGGCCTGAATACTATGTGTCCCGT
This sequence comes from uncultured bacterium, assembly GCA_964624675.1. Lineage (GTDB taxonomy): Bacteria > Fermentibacterota > Fermentibacteria > Fermentibacterales > JCC-6 > Aegiribacteria. The sequence goes on along the minus strand of CAZUYF010000026.1, from coordinate 11,763 downwards.
CTCGTGGAAAGGCAGATTGACAAGATGCATGAAGGATCTTCCCACGTAGTTGCTCTCGATGGAAGACTGGAAGAATTTAATACTCCAGATGAACAGAAAGAGGAAAACGACGAGCCTTCCGATGAAGTACACAACCTCGGTCTTATCCTTTGTATGGAACATGTAATCGAAAGCGCGCTTTGGTCGAGATCGTTTCCCGGCTTCGAGGGATGCCTGCCTTTTAAGCAGAAGATCGTAATCCAGGGGTTTGTACCTGCTGAAAATAAGTCCACAGCGCAGGCATTCGCTGTTTTCATCATTCTGTTTCAGGCCGCACTTGGGGCAGTTCATATCGCCAGTTTCAAATTTGGGTGCTGCTCGGGAAGCAGATTTACCCGGGTTATCAGGTCATTTCAAGCAGTACTGATGGGTCATCCAGTTGTTCAACATGTCCGATGACTGCTGTTTCGGTATCCCCATGCTCCCTGAGCGTTTCTACCAGAGCATCCGCCTGGTCAGGTTTGACTGTAGCAAGGAGTCCTCCGGAAGTCTGGGCTTCAGCGAACAGGAGATAGTATTTCCTGTCAACTTTCTCTCCGACTTTCAAATATGGGTCGACGTAATCAGAACACTTACAGACACCCTTTGGATTGAATTTATCGAGTAGATCGGGCAGACCAGGCAGGAGTGGCACGTCTTTCGAATTTATAACAATCCTGACTCCTGCATTTCTAGCCACCGGGAGCGCATGCCCCAGAAGACCGAAACCTGTAACATCAGTCAGGCAGCTTACATCGAACCTCTGCATTATCTCGGAGGCATACTTGTTAAGCCGTTCCATCCAGAAAACAAACGTACTGAACTGGCTATCGCTCAGACCGCTGTTCATCATGGCATCACAGTAAACTCCCGTACCGATGGGTTTTGTCAGGATGATCAGATCACCCGGCTTTGCGTTGTCATTTGTCAGAACTGTCCTGGGGCTGGTGATCCCGGTTACACTCATACCGAAACAGAAATCATCCTGTTCCATGGTGTGACCGCCAAGGAGAACCACACCTGATTCGTGAAGTTTTTCAGCCGCTCCGGTCAGCAGCTCCAGGATCGCTTCAGGTGGAATTTTCCCCGCGGGGTAAGCCAGATGATTCATCGCCGTAATGGCTCTGGCACCCATAGCCCAGATATCCGAAAGGCTGTTTGCGGCTGCTATCCTTCCAAAACTTCTTGGATCGTCAACTATTGGGAAGAAGAAATCAACGGATTGAACGAGAGCTATATCGTCAGTAAGCCTGTATACTCCTGCATCGTCCATCGTTTGCATCCCGACAATGAGATTGGGGGAATCGGGCAGAGGCAGTTTTTCAAGTATCCCGGCCAGCCTGGTCGGGTTAAGTTTACCTGCTCAACCGGCGCAGGGACCGTACTCCGTCAGCCTTATCTCTTTACCTGATGGAAGAGAGCGCTGGGGAATACCGTCTCGCTGCAGTTTCTCCTGGAGAAATTCGCAGTAAGTCTGCTGATGTCTGTTATGATGGAATGCTATGCATTCCGAACAGTTCCCCCTTCTTTTGCAGTCGGAGGGGCAGGGGCAATTTTCTCCGTTATAAAGCCCAGAATTTGACAAATTGTCTCATTTCATAGGATAATGGTGTTGATTTCCTACAGGCGGAATATACAAAAGCTGCAAATCGGGAACAGCTATTCATAATCTTCTTCTGATGGTCTGTATTTCCTGCTTTTCTTAAGAAGACCGCGCTTTTTCTTATCTGCCAGTCTATCCTTCTCAGATGTTGCTGAAGGCTTAGTCGGCTTTCTTTCCACCGGAATTTCAGAAGCTTTTCTAATAAATCCGATCAGCCTTTTTACAGCGCTTTCGCGGTTTCTTACAGGTGAGCGGTGCTGCCTTGCATGGATTACGAGGATACCTTCCCGGTTCACGCGTTTGCCGCAGATTGTCTCGAGGCGGTTCTTAACTTCTTCAGGAAGGGAAGGTGAGTTCCGTATATCGAATTTCAGTACAACTGCTGATGATGTTTTGTTAACTTTCTGTCCACCGGGACCCCCGGAGCGGACGAATTCGAAACTCAGTTCACTCTCCAATATGCGGATTTCACTAGTGATTTCTATCATGAATCAGTATTCCATCTGTTGATGATGCTTGACCTCTATATACCATCGTATCATTGTGTCCTTATCAATACGGGATGCAGTCTTGAAAAGAAAGGGATGATTATGGATTCAATGATTCCGATTATCGCAGTTCTGGCAATAGTCGCAGCCATAATAATATGGGTTGTTATAATGGTGGGAAAGAAGCGAACGGCCGCCTGGGAGGGGATTGCCCAGAGGCTTGGCGCCACATTCACACCTAAGGGTTCAAACGTTTTTGCGACCTTCCCATTCCAGCTTTTCAACACCGGATCGGGCAGGAAGATGAAAAATCATCTTCAATGGGAATCCGAAAGTGTTAACGTTCACCTGGCCGATTATCAGTATACTGTACATAGCTATACCGGCAGAAACAGGACATCAAAAACCTACAGGCAGACAATATGTATTCTGGAAAAGGAGGGCCTTGATCTTCCCAGGACCTATCTGAGAAGGCAGATGGCACTGCTTGACTGGGTTGGAAATAAATTCGGTGCTCAGGACATTAACTTTGAAGAGGACCCTGAATTTTCAAAGGCTTTCGTTCTCAAGGGCGATGAAGTTCGAACACCGCAGATCGTTGGGCCTGAACTAAGGCAGCACCTGCTGCAAAGCAGGAAAGCCTTCAAGACAATTGAAATGAACGGCAACGCTCTTATGATGAATTTCGGAAAGAGAAGGAATCCGGAAGAGTACGCTGATCTTGTGGCTCTGGCTATGCCTGTTTATTACATGGCGAACAGTCAGGGCAGCGCCTGGTAAAAGAGGGACGGAGGTAATTAGATTTCTCCGTCCCTGATTTCAAGCAAATAAAGTACCTGATATCCAGTTTCGGGATCTTCCTCCCATGCCAGGATACCTTCGGGTGAGACGCTTGTTTTCCAGCTCCAGCCCTCTACCGGGAATATTACATGATGCAGCAGTTCACCATCCTTACTGAATATGTCGAAGAAGGGTGAATCGATGGTGCCCCTCCTGATCCAGAGATTGCCATCCGGTCCTATATCCACACCTGTTACCATATCCCTGTGCGGCTCGGGTTCGAAGATCATTCCAGCACCACCACCGCCGCTCATTCCGCTGATATAGTTGTTTACATAGGTGCTTTCAGCGGCGATAGCCTCCGCTGTTTTGTTCACCGGGGCTAGATCCATTGAAATGCTCAGGATCTCTTCTCCTGCCGGATTCCAGCCGGTTATCAGGTATTCTTCACTGTCCTTCAGGGAGAAATAGATCCCATCTGAGCCGTTTCCACTCAGGCTTAATGGATCAAGAAGATCGATAATGAACACTGATGGATTTTCCATTAGTTCATTCATGCTCGCAACAATGGAATCCTGCCAGAAGATCTGATCCCACTCTTCTTCTCCCCACGAGTAAAGAGCTATAGTTCTGCGCATTACAATCCCATCATCGACCATGTCCGTACCGATTTTGTATGCGACGTATTGATTGTCTGAGATGGGGGTTCCCAGGAACGGTGGATTCTGGGGCCAGAGGCCTACTTCCTCAAGATATTCAAGCGAATCGCTGAAAACCACGAATCCCAGTTTCCCCAGATCCAGTATCGCCAGCCTCCCGTCTGGCATCATGAACATATCCCATGGGATCACCAGCTCACCCGGACCGTTACCGGATCTGGATACCTGCAGAAGGAAATTCCCCTCATTGTCGAATACCTTCAGACAGGTTGCAACCTGATCAAGCACCAGAATCCTGCCTTTTTCATCGAGCATTGTATTGGTTATGGCTCCGAAGGTGTTGCTGGAATCCCCAATTTCAACTCCTATTTCAAGTGTCACCTGAAGAGTGTCTACAGGAAGCGTCGGTATGTCTTGAACAGCTGCGGCTTCCTGTCCGTTTCCACCGCATCCTGCAAGCAGTATGAGGCAACAGAGAACAAATAAGTATTTCATGCGATTTCCCCCTCAAATGGATCGATTCCGTTTAACGTCTTTGTATAATACAATTATTCACGTTTTTGTTTTAAAAAGCCTCCGTCCCTCTTTTTTTGCATCTAGCGGTATCTGTAGTTTATCCAGCCGCCGATGAGTATCAGTCCGGCGCCGATGAATACTGCGGCATCGGGTATCGAATCGAAGATGAATATCTGGAATGCCATAGAGAATACAACGCTTAGATATCCGTAAATGGCTACTTCTCCACCGGGTGCGCAGCGGTAAGCCTTTGTCATGAATAATTGTCCGGCTGTTCCCGATATGCCTATACAGAAAAGGAAAACAAGAGAATTTAAATCGGGCATGACTCCTTGCTGAATGACCGATGGGAGAAAAAACAGTGTGACAGCAGCTGAGAACCAGAAAACTACAAGCAGCGGCCTGTCGGTCTTCCGGAGGGCTCGCAGAGTGGTATAGGCGCTTCCAGAAAACAGAGCTGACAGAACGGCAAGTCCGGCGGGAAGTGTCAGCGGAATGGAGTCTGGCCTTAGTATTACAATTACTCCGCTGAATCCAAGGAACAGGGCCAATATCTGGATCTTATTCAGTCGTTCACCAAGAAAGAGCCATGAGAGGATAAGTACGAAAAAGGGACTGAGCTTGTTGATAGTAACAGCCTCCGCCAGAGGCATACTTTCCACTGCAAGAAAAAAGGTGAGCATTCCCGCTATGCCGAACAGGGACCTAGCTCCAAGGAGGACCGGATTGCCCGGCTTGAAGGAGATTCCCCTCATCAGAAGCACCATCGCCAGAACAATTGTTGCAACAGCCCCTCTCATGAAGAGCTTTTGTGTTGTGGGGATTCCTGAATCCGGGGGGATAAGCTTCACAAATACGGGTACAATCGAAAGGAAAAGGGCACCCAGGATCATGTATAGCGCTGCTTTGCCCCTCGGAGTGTCAAACACTACACTGTTACCAGTTCGTATTCCATGGAACCCAGTCCAAGGGATTCAGCGATTGAGAGTTGAAGAATTCCGTTGATGTCCGGCCGGTAAGCGCTGAATTTATCTTTTCCGGCTCCTGCAATAACGGGAGAATTCTCTGCGGACGGAGCTGCGGTGACAAGATCAAGCGATGCCGTATCAATAGCAACAGGATCAGTTGAAGCCAGTATACCGATATCGTCAACAAACGGTGGACCCATATCCTTCATACAATCACAATCGGGAACAACCGACGTGATGAAGTTAACGTATAGCAAAGGATTGGAAACGCTGACTGCTGCGTACGCGTATTCGATCATCCTTCTCATGAAAACGCTCATGTTCTGATCCCAGCTTACCCTTACCGCCCCTTCCGGGCAGCGTCCCAGACATTCTCCGCAGCCGGTGCAGATATTGGTATCTATCGAAGCGTAGCTGCTGATAGTGATGGCCCTTACATGACAGTGGTCAGCACAGATACCGCACGCGGTACACTTCTTTGTATTTATCAGCGGCATTACCGATGAATGCTGATACAGTTTGCCTGCTCTTGATGCACAGCCCATGCCAAGATTTTTCAGAGCGCCTCCGAAACCTGTCAGAAGGTGTCCCTTGAAATGACTGATTACAACCATGGCGTCCGAATGTGAGATAATGGAAGCAATATGAGCTTCATCTGTCTGGAAATCTTCAGGCATCTTCACTATTGTTTCGTCTTCGCCGCGGAGGCCATCGGCAATTATGAACGGAGGCGTCCATGGTAGACCGAATCCATGTTCATGTGTCAGATGAAGGTAATCGGGCGCGGACATTCTCCTCCCCGGGTAAAGGACGGTGGTATCGGTAAGAAATATTCTGTTCGTTCCCGGAGAGAAGGCTTCGATAACTCTGTTCACATTATCGGGGCTCACATACGAGGAATTTCCTTCTTCTCCCGGATGTATTTTCACCGCTACAGTATCCGTCTGAAGCATACTCTTTCTGCCTGGTATTTTATCGAGCAGCTTTGAAAATGCACCCTTCGTTGATGCTTTATCGATTGGCAGGAAGAAAACTTTTGACATGATTCTTCTCCTTTCCCGGTCTGATTCCGGATGCTCATCCTTGCATAGAAAATATACGATGTTTATAAATTATCCTATGGGATACCTTAAATGGATAGAAATCGAAGAATCTGCGCCGAACTGGAATCTTGTACAGCTCAGATCCTGCTCTGATGACAGAAACCTTCTTTTCTGCGCTGTTGTGAAGTCCAACGCATACGGACATGGCGTAGAACCGATCACTTCTCTGCTTCCCTCGGCCGACTGGTTCGCAGTCAATTCCCTTGATGAGGGTATGGAACTCAGACGTAGTGGTATTAAAAAACCGATTCTCCTGCTTGGTCATGTACTTATAGAGAGGCTTCCTGAAGCTATCGACGCTGACCTGAGATTAACGGTTTACAATATCGAAACACTTGAAAAACTGGAGAAGATTCTGAATCAGAGAGTCAGCTGCAGGATACACGTTAAGATCGAGACAGGTACTGGAAGACAGGGTATTCTTCCCCGAAGCGTTCCCGATTTCATTCGCAGAGCTTCCGGAATCGAAGGACTGGAAATTGAGGGATTATCCACTCACTTCGCCAACATAGAGGATACACTGAATCATGAGTTCGCTGAAGAACAGCTCCGGCTCTTTAATGAAGTGGTTGAAACGGTCAGGGAATCGGGAGTATCTCCTGCTGTTATTCATACCGCATGCACCGCCGCGACCATACTATTCCCTGAAACACATTTCAACATGCTCAGAGCCGGGATTGGTCTTTACGGGCTCTGGCCATCCAGGGAAACGTTCCTGTCAGCTCAGTCCAGCGGTATTCCCGTTCCGGAGCTAAGGCCTGTTCTTTCCTGGAAGACCCGCATTGCCCAGATCAAGGAACTCCCGGCCGGCAGCTACATCGGCTACGGCTGCACATACAAGACAAGTAGAAGTACAAGACTCGGTATACTGCCTGTGGGTTATGCCGACGGTTACGATAGAAGATGCGGGAATTCGGCGCACGTACTGGTTAGAGGGAAAAGAGCACCTCTTCTCGGACGAGTATGCATGAATCTGATAATGATTGATCTCACCGATATTCCAGAAGCAACCCTTGAGGATACCGCTGTTCTTCTGGGCCTCGATCAGAATGAAATTATATCGGCCGAGATGCTGGCTGAATGGACAGGTACGATAAACTACGAAGTTGTTACACGTATAAGTCCCTTTCTTCCCAGGATAATTGTCAAGAGAGGATGAGAAAGTGTACATAGATGTTATTGGTGTTGACGGATCAAAGCAGTGTGGATGCAATCTATGCTCCATGCTTCTGGGGGAATCGGTTCTGCTTGATGCAGGCTCAGCCTCCATGCTGACCGGGCAGCAGCAGCGGAATGTAGAGATGGTTCTTCTTACTCATGCCCACCTTGATCATGTTCTTGAACTTGGTTTCATGATCGATGCAACGGTTGCATTAAGGGATGAGCCTCTGCGTGTCATGGGCAGTAAAGCATGCCTCGAGATCGTGAGAAAGCACTATATGAACGATCTTATCTGGCCGGATTTCAGCCGGATTAAAACCTCAATCGGTCCTGGATTGGTTTATGAGACCATAGAAGACAGGAAATGGTTCGAACTGCCGGGGGGAATAACCGCATGGGCAGAACCTGTCTGTCACGGAGCGGGTGCCAGGGGGTTCCTCTTCAGGTCGGAAACCGGTTCCATTCTTCACACCGGAGACACCGGGCCAACCTGTTCTATATGGGAGAAGGCAAAGGAGTTAGAGGATCTGAGAATGGTCATCGCTGAAATATCCTTCCCCGATGAGAAAACGGACATTGCAATAGCAAGCAATCACCTGACGCCGTCTCTTCTTGAAAAAGAACTCATTAAACTTAACAGACCTGATGTTCCCGTTTACGTTTTTCATCTGAAACCCTGGGAAAGGCATGCTATCGAAAAGGACGTAGCAAGAATATTCAGGGACAGGATTGTTATGCTCCGGCGCGGAGACAAACTGGAATTCTAACGGCGATTTTAGGGGAAGATGAGAACAGGCATCGACAGACTGAAAAGAGGAATGCTTCCAGGCCGCAGGATAGGGCTTCTGTCCCACTACGCGGCTGTGAATTCCGGATACAGATCTTCACTTGATGTCCTCACGGCCACGCCGGAAATCGAAATTCAAATGCTGTTCGGTCCCCAGCACGGCTGGAGCGGAGAGACTCAGGACAACATGATAGAATGGGAAGGATATATTCATCCCCAATACGGGATACCGGTCTACAGCCTCTATGGTAATAGCCGGAAACCGGACCCTGAGATCCTTGAAGGACTGGAATGCCTTGTGGTAGACCTCCAGGATGTGGGAGCAAGATACTACACTTACATTTACACCATGGCTTACTGCTTGAAGGCCTGCCACGAAGCAGGTGTGCCCGTTGTTGTGCTTGACAGGCCCAATCCGCTCGGTATTTCAATAATTGAGGGAAAACCGCTTGGAAAAGGCTACGAGTCTTTCGTGGGGCTCTATCCCATTCCAATCAGGCATGGACTGACAATTGGAGAGCTGGCGCTTCTTTTCGCCCGGCTTGACAGTCTGACCGAACCGGCAGTTATTCAGATGGATGGATGGAACGGAGAGGATATACCGGCAGATTACCAATGGGTACATCCTTCCCCTAACATGCCAACTTCAGAAACAGCATCGGTATATCCCGGAATGTGTCTTCTGGAAGCCACCAACCTCTCCGAAGGCAGAGGAACAACGAGGCCTTTTAACGTTTTCGGTGCTCCATGGATAAATGGAGATGAACTTTGCAGCAGATTAAACGGAACGATTTTTCTCGAGGGCGCTGTCCTAAGGCCGCACACCTTCATTCCAACCTTCAACAAGCATGCCGGAAAAATGTGCTACGGTGGTGAGATTCATGTTCTTAACAGGTCGAAGTTCAGACCGCTCCGAACAGGACTGGGCATTCTGCTTGAATCTTTCAGATATTCCCGGACCCGGTGGAATGATCCACCATACGAATACGAATTCAGGAAGATGCCTGTTGATATTCTATCGGGTGGGCCGGAGGTAAGGGAAGCCGTAAATGCAGGTGATTCAGAGAAGCTGATAGAGTTGGCACATGGTGATCCTGCTGAACATTCCGGGCTGACTCGTAATATACTGTTGTACGAAAGGGAGTTCCGCAGTTGAAAATAGGATTAATATCGGATATTCATGGGAATCTGCCTGGCCTGGAGGTGTGCCTCAAAACACTTGCACAGGAGGGCGTAGATCAGATTGTCTGCCTGGGAGATCTTGTTCAGTTCGGTCCGTTTCCAACGGAAGTTATCGATCTCCTGCAGCGCAATAATATTGATACTGTTCAGGGAAACTGTGACCGGGCGGTTGCAAAGGGGAGAGATGATACGGGAGACTCCTTTGAGAATGTTCAATGGTATAATCTGGCTTCCGAGCTCCTCGAATGGACGAAGGACCAGATAACCCCTGAGCAGAAGAGATACTTGAAGAAGCTTCCATCTGAATTGAGGTTCACTGTCGGAAGCCGGCGCATACTGTGCGTTCATGGTCTGCCGGGCAATGTCAACGGGAGCATTCAGCGAAACGTGAAGAATGAAGTATACGATTTATTGCTTTCAAGGAATTCCTGTGATATTCTGATTCTCGGGCATACACATGAAATGCTGCTCCAGCCCCGGGGCACCCGGATGATAATAAACCCTGGAAGTATTGGGGGAGGAACCCTTCCTGGAGAATCAACGATGGCTGTTCTTGATATCAATGAAGAGAACACCACAGCATCCGTCTGCTGGCAAAGGGTCCCGTTCGATACTGTTTTGTTTGAGAAGAAGTACAGACATGAAGGTCTTCCCGAGACCTTCCTAAAATGTATTCTCCTTGGCAGGGATCAAAGGGGGAAATGGCATAACGATGATTTTATCAGGAGGCAGAAATGGGCAGAACGTTAATCGAGAAGATCATGTCATCGCACGGGGGCGGAGACTGCGGCCCCGGAGATGTGGTCTGGATAGATATTGATAACAGAACTGCGAGGGATTTCGCGGGAGCCAGTGTAGTTGGTAATCTCGAGAAGTATGGAGGCGACTCTCCCATAGCCGAAAGATCGAAAACCTTTTTTACTTTCGACTGTAACGTACCTGCCAATACCATTCCTTACGCCAACAACCAGCAGCGCATCAGGGTCTTTGCCAGGAAGCATGACCTGAAGGTTTACGATGTGGACGCAGGTATAGGTTCTCATGTTGTGATCGAAGAGAAATTCGCCAGACCCGGAACAACTACGGTTGGGACGGACAGTCACCTTAACATCATGGGTTCGGTGGGAGCCTTCGGACAGGGAATGGGAGATGTGGATATTGCATACGCTTTCAAGACCGGAAAAGTGTGGTTTGAAGTGCCGGAATCGGTCAGGGTAACACTTGAGGGCATGCCGGCTGATGGAACCGAAGCCAAGGATATCGCCCTGGCCATGCTAAGACGGTTCAACAATCATGAGCTGCTGAGTAAATCAGTTGAAATCTACGGCCCATGGGTGGAGAGTGCTTCTCTTGAAGACTGCGTGACGCTTTCGAGCCTTGCGACTGAGATGGGAGCCATAATAGCACTCATACCGCCTAATGATAACGTACTGGAATTCTTCGGCACCACCCGCAACGAAGCTGTTTATGCGGATCCGGATGCTGCTTATCTGGAAGAATACTCCCTTGATATTGAAGGGCTGGAACCTCTGATCGCTGCTCCTCCCAGTCCCACCAATGTATTCAAAGTATCGGAGAAAACCGATGTGAAGGTCGATGGAGTTTTCATTGGAAGCTGTACCAATGGAACGTACAAGGATCTGAGTTATGCTGCGAAGCTCCTCAAAGGCCGCAGAGTAGCTCCCGGTGTCATGCTGAAGGTTGTACCCGCAACCAGGGCAACCTGGGCCAGGCTTCTTGAGGAAGGGCTTCTGAAGGACATATTCGATGCAGGCGGAATCGTCAGCAACGCAGGTTGCGGCGGGTGCGCATCTGGTCAGATCGGGATGACCGGAGAGGGAGAAGTGCAGATAAGTACATCCAACAGGAATTTCAAGGGCAAGCAGGGCAAGGGGAACACATACCTGGCAGGGATTGGAACGGCAGCAGCATCAGCGGTGCTTGGCCGGATTGCTTCCGTGCATGAGCTGAAGGAGGTACTGTAATGGCGCGCGATATGATCCTTAAGGGCAGGCTCTGGGTGCTTACGGAAAACGGGAAGCTTTTCAGCGATATCGATACGGACATGATCTACCACAACGCCCATCTCGCTGAAACCGATATTGATAAAATGGGTCAGTACGCTTTTGGCAACCTTGAAGGCTACAAGGATTTTTCGGGAGATTCACGGTCGGGTGATCTTGTACTTGCCGGTGACAATTTCGGTTCGGGCAGTTCGCGCCAGCACGCGGTAGACTGTTTCAAAGCTCTTGGCGTTCAGGCTGTAATAGCCAGATCTTTCGGCGCGATCTACAAGAGAAATGCCATAAACAGCGGTTTCCCGATCATCGAACTTCCAGATCTGCCTGATGATCTTTTCAAGCAGTTTGAACAGGTAGAATTGAATCTTGAAGGCGGCACTTTAAGTGCATGGGATAACAGGTATCAGGGTAATCCCATGAGTGCAGTCGCCAGGGATATATACCTTGCGGGAGGGCTGTTTCAGTACGCCTCCAAAA
>CAZUYF010000025.1:14520-15855 GCA_964624675.1 uncultured bacterium | reverse complement strand
GGAGGCTTTCAGCCGTTGATACGCGATAGATGATTCTGTCGGGTATTGAACCCGCTGGGCACGATGCCAGGCAGTTGTTGCAGTAAAGCCCTTCATTGTCTATCTCGTCTCTCCTGGCAACGCAGGTCTCCCGCGACCATGATTGGGGATAGTCAAGCTTATGGTCATAGGCTCCTGCGGGGCAGTTCCTTATGCATTCGTCGCAGTCTTCACAGGGACGGAAATCCTCCAGAGGTGAATCGTGCTCTATCTCTGCGTCCGTCATAACAACACCGAGGCAGAGCCTGCTTCCCAGCTCCGGATGGATGATGATACCCGACTTTCCGTAGACTCCCAAGCCAGCTTCGTACGCTGCTGTTTTGTACTGGATCCTGTGCATGGAGGACCTGTACCCCTCGGATTCCAGTATCGCCATGCAGACCATCTGTACGTAGTTGCTGACGAGCCTTGCGACCCTGTTGAGGGCGTAGTGCTCCGAGTAGATGTTGCCGGGAACGGGGGAGGGAATGACTCTTTCCGGCCACGGCGAAAGGGGACCGATGTACGTGTTGTTCATCTCCTGCGACATCGGTACCGCGAACACTACTATCGATCGGCAGTCGGGCCACACCTTCAGGGGATGGTAATCGGGTATAACATGCTCGAAGCCTACGGAAGGATCTGCGCAGCCTACACACCAGGCTCCCGCCTGACGCATATACTGTGACAGAGTAACCTTGAGAGAATTGTTACTCATGAACTGAACTCTCCTTTCGACTGGTGTTCAGAGCAGCTCTGCTGCTAAGGTAGCCCTCTTGTAAAACTCACTCTGAATCCAGCAGGTATACCTTCGGGTAATCAAGGGGTGCGTAGTCGTAAGCGAGGTATCCGCCCTGGAAACAGAATCTGAGACCCATGACTCCCTCCAGCTCATGCTCTCTACGACATCCATGCTGAACATCACCATCCAATATACACACTGTGAACGGAATCAGGGGATACAGGAAGTGCAGCGTCATGATCTGCAATGATTTGAGCCAACCACCGGGCTATCACCCTACCGGGGGTTTCTCTGTAAGGCCGGGCTTGCCTTGCTAGCCTTTATGTTCTCAGGTTAGTTTCCGACGTATGTCAGGTTCTCGTCTGTCACTACATCCTCGCTGTAATCGACCAGAACACCGTGCCAGTCGTTGCCACTGGGTGTATAGACACAGAGAAATGATGAGACAGCCATAACAAGATAGTCGTCGATAATAACGGCAACTCCCATATAATTTGAATCCGGCTCGTTGTCCGGGGTGATACTCTGATCACAGGATAATACCTTGCCGAACGCTTCAAAATACAGATAGCCAA
>CAZUYF010000025.1:0-14420 GCA_964624675.1 uncultured bacterium | reverse complement strand
GTTCGTGTAGGTAGTACCGTCCTCATCACCGTAGTCCCAGACAGCTTCATGGAATCCACTCTCGCTCCTGGTCAGGGTGAGAGTGCAGTTCAGATCAGAGTCGGTGTACTCCACGGTCATATTGTAAGTTCCACTGGGATCAAGTTCGGTATTCAGCGGGTTCTCTCCGCATGAGACTGCCAAAGGGATGATCACAAAAACTGATGAGAGAAGTATTATTCGTATCATGCCATTTCCTTTCGGATGGGCTGAACTTAACGAATTCTGTATATCTGCGCTGGACGCGGCAGCATACCTGTCTTAAGTTTACATTTAATTGACTATACTTCAGACTCCGTTTAAAGGAAACAAAGAAAGAGGTTCACACAATGAGATTACGGAAAGATCGCCGCAGGGATCGTTCAGAGATACCCATGGATGCTGTGAAGAAACAGCTCGAACAGATTGCCCGTGAAGGAGGCTTCAAGGCGGCTCTATTGACCACTGAAGATGGTTTTGCTGTAGTCGACATAGAATCTAAACTGGATTCAAATTCACTTGCCGCATTAGCTGGTTTCGTTTGGACAATGAACATGAACGTCCTCGATCTGACAGGATTTGAGACAATAGATCAATTGACTATGAGCGGGCCGTCAGGTGATTCCGTCATCTGCCAATCATTTGAAGTATTAGATCAGCCTGTTGTCCTGATTGTTATTGCTGGTGTTGCATCAGCCTATCGTGAGCTTACCGATCGCGCAGTAGATGGAATAAAGCGTATCCTGCTGTAAAAGAAGGTTTGGTCTGGATGGTAGAAGGCTATGTCTGAGGAAGAAGGACTGTTCGACAGCATTCGGCGCTTTTCAGGACATCGATCCGAACGCAGCCGGTTTGAAGCCGATGTTTGGGAAACATTCGGGAGCAGGTGCGCCATGCTCGTCCTCGATTCTTCCGGTTTTACCCAGAGTACACAGGAGTCCGGAATCCTCAATTATCTGACGTGCATTGTCAGGCTCAGGGATATGATGGAGCCAATCCTGACGAGGTTCGATTGTATTTCCTGGAGGGCTGCAACAGATAATGTCTTCGCAGAATTCACAACTGCTGACGGTGCGCTTGCAGCAGCTCTCGAGATACAGAGATCGGTTAGTGCGGCAAACATCCAGATTCGGAATTCGGAGAAATTCGGGGTCTGCATAGGAATCGGGTTCGGTGATGTTCTACGCTCGCTCTCCGAAGGAGTATTCGGTAACGAGATGAATCTTGCGTCGAAACTGGGAGAAGATCTTGCCGGAAACGGTGAAATATTACTTACAGAGTCCGCATATCAAGAAATCTCAGATGAAAACAGAAGAGATATCATCTCGAGAAAAACGAATATTTCCGGTGTTGAACTTTCTTACTATATCATCCCGGACGCTGGGGTCTGATGCTGACTCTTTGCATACTGCTCTGCACCGTACAGACCAATCCCGGTATCTCAACTGCCCCTTCCATGCTTAGCGTCTGCGGCAGCAGCATCGTGAATGAAGAGGGACACGAGGTAATGCTCCGCGGTATGAACATGGACTGCTACTATTACCTGTATGACAGCGATCCCGAAGCCCCTTTCGATTACGCTTCCGAGGAGGACATAGAGTATCTGGCCGGGATCGGCTGCAATTCATTGCGTCTCTGCCTGAACTGGAAGATGTTCGAGACTGATGCTGGATTCCGTCTGATCGATGACTACCTGTCATGGTGTGAGCCATTGGGGGTTTACATCATCCTGGATATGCACATTGTTCCCCCGGGGAGTCGCGCCAGCGACAGGGGGATATGGAGTTCCACCGATGCCCGCGACCAGCTCTGCGAACTCTGGCGGTCGATTGCTCTGCGATATGCCGACCGGGCATGTATTGCTGGATACGACCTTTTCAACGAACCCTCTCCTCACGAAGCGCAGCAGTGGTGGGATCTGGCCCATTGTATCGCGGGAGCGATCAGAGAGGTAGACTCAGCCCATATACTTTTCATCGAGTCCTCCTCCTGGAATGGGGCTGGTTTACGGATAATTGACGATCCCAATGTGGTCTACTCATTCCATAGTTACGAGCCTTTTGTCATTTCCCATGCCACCGCTTCCTGGCCCGGGGATTCGCCGGTACCCGACGCGTATTCCTATCCTGGAGAAGTGCTTACAGGGATGCAATGGGTGGGCTGGTCGTCCGGTGTCACCAGGCTTAACAGGTCAACATCCGACTGGATACATTGGGAAAGCGGGGTAATAACTGTTCCCCGCGGGGTTGAATGGGTCTCTATAAAGGTACAAGCTTCTGGGGAGGTGGGATCCGTCCTTTTCGACGGACTGCGACTCCTTCAAAACGGGACGGAGCAGGAAGTTGTCAACAGGGATATTGAGGAGACTTCCTACAGGCGCCCAGGTCAACCCACCAGCTGGTATTTCTATCGCGGCTCCGGTGACTTCGTCGGTACATTCAGCGATGATTCATTCACTGGCACAGGAAGCCTTGGGATCACTGGTTCAAGTGGTTCGGGGAGCTGGATACAGACGAGGTCGTTTTACACAGGACCACTCTTCCGGGTCCAGCCGGGAGATGCCCTTGAGGTGAGCGGGATGATAAAAGCTCCCCAGAATGCGGGAGAGATAATGCTGGGGCTGGATTATCTCAGAGGAAATTATGAGGATTACGATGCTAACCGCCTCAGGGACGGTATCCAGGACATTATTGACTGGGCCCGCAGCTCCGATGTTCCACTGTACATCGGTGAGTTCGGTGCTCTGCCCGGATCGGATCCGCAAAGTCGATACAATTTCGTAACCGATTGGTTGAGGGTGATGAATGAGGAGGGGCTGCACTGGGCTTTCTGGACCTATCGCAACCCGGATGAGCAGGCCTTCGGACTCTGGTACCAGAGCAGCATCCTGGACGAGCGTCTCGCGGATATACTCTCCGCTGCTTATGGAGTATACTAATCATTCAGGGGTAATCTTCAGAACCGCACTTTGTTCGGCAACAGTACCTGCAGAGGAGGGTTCATATGCCAAGATATGGATGTTTTGAAATAAGAACCTCATGCGGCAGCTGTGGGTCACCGCTTCCAATAAACGGCCCTTATACACGGTTTTCATGTACATCCTGTTTTGAGGATATAGCGATCCCGCAGGATAGAATAGCTGATTTTCTTAACGATTTCGAAGAGGAGTACGAAGGCTTTACAAAGGGCCAGGGCAGTGGTGGAACACTAATGTGCGGAAGCGGTACTTTCAAATACAGCCACTGGAGATTGCCGCCACGCTGTTCATCCTGTGAAACCCCTCTTGAAATTCCTGAAGTTCAGGGCAATTCAATCATCAAATGCAGTAAATGCTCTGCCGAGTATCATGTCTTTCCTGCACCTGACTGGCTTTTTAAAAAAGTGCCCTCAGCCAGGTTCGTCATTACGCAGCAGCCGCCTCCGGGAGTGAATGGTGGTGAAGACGTAAAGATCGATGAGGATTCGACAAAGCCCATTGTGATGTCCTGCCCCCAGTGTGCGGGAGCGTTATCCGTTTCAGCGCGAAGCGAGAGGATAATGGAGTGCGGTTACTGCAATTCGGAAGTTTACGTTCCGGATGCGATCTGGACAAGATTGCATCCCGTAAAAAAAACCGAGGAGTGGTTCGTCTGTTTTGAGGGAAAGAACAAGATTCAGCTCCAGGCGGAAAGACGTGTCATTGATTTGAAGGATGAGAAGGAAGAGCTGGGGATATGGCATCTGAAGAACGCACCTAAGAGAGCCGGCATGAAGTTCAAGTCTGGTTTTCGCATCTTCGGGATATTTTTTGCGATAGTGGTTGTTACGGGTGTAATCCTCACCTTATCAGGGAAGAATGAAAAGGATATTTCAGAACTCTTTACCAGATACGCCCCTTTTCTCATCGTTCCTGTTGCGATAGGGATTCCAATCTGGTTTGCTGTTAGAAGCACTCTTTCAGCGCAGATAGGCAAGGGGAAAGGGTGCAAGCAGGCATTGGCTCTGCTGGCTGAAAAACACGACTGGAAGCATGAGTCGGCTGAATACAAAAGCAGCCTGGGTTATATCGATACAAAGTACCGCGGAAGGGATATCGAAATTAACCCCGGTGACGAGTACGCTATGGAAGTAGAGATCAACGATTCTCCGTTCTACCTTAAGACTGAACCTCCCGGTTACCCGCACGATGATGTTCAGAGATTCACTACAGGCGACAGCAGATTCGATAACCTCTTTCCTTTCCGCTACGCAACGCCTGAGCTTGCCGAGAGAATAGAGAAATCACCTGATGAAGCTATGATAGTGCTGGCTCCGGTTTACTGGTTCCTCGACCGCTGGCAGCAGAAACTTGGCAGATTGAAGATTGACTGGTGCGATGCTTCCGTACATCTGAGTCCTGGTCATGTTGAGATGATGGATAGCGGCAACAGATACCTGCTTCCTGAAGATATTGAACCGCTTCTGGAGGATATGATCGTTCTTGCCGCAGGTATCGATGCCATCGCTTCGGGAAAGGAGCCGGAGCTGCCGTAATTATCGTTTTAGATAACCGTTTGCCGGTGTCATCCATTGACGAAACGGTTTCTATATCATAGTTTAATATTGGAAGTGTTATCGATGCTGAAAAGGTTGCAACTTCGGTAAGTACTTACATAGCTGTATAATCAGCGCAATAAACAGGGGTGTAATAATCCCGAAAACAAAGGAGTAACAAATGAGAACTCTATCTGTTTTCATTCTCGCTACGCTGTTGCTGGCAATCCCTGCAATAGCAAGTGAAGCGGTGGATATCGGAGATCTGACTTCCGCAGATGCATCGGGTTCTAGTTATACCGGACCCATCTGGGATGGTCCTAAGGCCGTCCTGTGGGATAACGGTCCCTTCATCACCAGTTACGGAACTGGTGTTGGCGGAGCCGACGAGTCCATTCTTGACATAGACGATACCGTTAACGGTTTCGGTTGTCAGTGGCTCGCTGATATCAGGCTTGCCGACGACTTTGAAGTTCCAGCAGGTGAGACATGGGAAATCAATTCCATAACGCTGTTCGGTTACCAGACAGGTGGCGGGCCACCCTCAACACTCACCGGCACCTATATCGAGATATTTGACGGACCGCCGGAAACCGGAGCATCCGTATGGGGAGATCTTTTCACAAACGTTATGACTACAACAGCCTGGACGAACGTATATAGAGTCACACCTGCTTTGTCAGGTACCGGTTCCGATCGGCCCATTATGGCCAATGTATGTGATTTTGCTAGCCCCATAGTTCTCACAGCGGGAACTTACTACATCTGCTGGCAGCATGATGGAACCGAGACGTCAGGTCCCTGGAATCCGCCTGTAACGATAAATGGCACACTTGTAACCGGTGATGCCATGCAGTATTACGATTATCTCTGGGATTTCATTATTGATGATGGTACCGGGTCATTGAAGGGAATGCCTTTCATTATTGAGGGCACTTCTTCAGGTGCTCTCGAGAACGAAACCTGGGCTGCAATAAAGACGATATTCTAGAAGACTTACGAGTATCTTGAGATTGGGGGGTATGGCTGAACTGCCATATCCCCTGAAATTCAGAGAGGGAGATATCTCAGTGTTTTTAAAGAGCAGATGGATCGTATCAATAATGCTGCTCATAGTTGCCGCTTCCGCCATCGCGATGCTATGGATCTATCAGGTTGATCCGGCTATCTGCAACGGATGCGCGAGATGCATCCCATACTGCACGACAGGTGCCCTCACTATGGTTGGCTCCAATGCGGTGATTGATCCTGATCTGTGTAATGGCTGTGGTGATTGTGTGCCACCCTGTATTCGCGGAGCAATTTACAAGTACTGGTACGAAGGAATATCGGAGGATGAAACCCAAGCGCAGCTTTCGATCGGACCAAACCCTGCAGTGGCGTCTGTTTTCGTTACCGGCGCAGCAGCCGCTGATCCGGTAGAGGTATTCGATCTCACCGGAAGGCTTGTTGCATCCGCTGTTGTATCCCCTGACGGAGAAGCTGTTGTTGAAGTGTCGGGTCTTGCTTCCGGTAACTATCTGATCCGTGTAGGAATGAATGAATTGCAGGCGTTAACCCTCATCAAGTAACAAGGCAGGGCTTGAGAATGTGCTACAGGAACTTTCTGAAAGCCAACAATATAAATAGCGTTTATGATGTGTGATGCCCTGAAGAAACTTCAGTTGTAGGCACTCGCCTGAATTTTGTACATCTCGCGGTACTTACCGTTTATCTCCATTAATTCTTCGTGGGTACCGTGTTCAATTATTCTGCCTTTATCCATCACTGCGATCCTGTCTGCCATCCTTACTGTGGAGAATCTATGTGAGATTATCAACGAGGTTTTCCCCTGTACCAGCTCTCTGAATTTTACGAATAAAGCATGCTCTGCTTTGGCGTCCAATGCGCTGGTGGGTTCATCGAGCACCACGATAGGAGCATCACGGATGAAAGCCCTGGCAAGGGCAATCTTCTGCCATTCACCTATGGAGAGTTGCATACCTCCCTTGAATGATCTGCCCAGCACAGTGTCATAAGCGTCCGGTAAGTTCTCAATCATTGCATCTGCACCCGCTGCTTCGGCTGCCAGGCGGATCACCGAATCATCCGGTGAATGCTTAATATCACCCAGCCTGATGTTCTCCGCAGCTGTGAGATGGTATCTGGCGTAGTCCTGGAAGATTACACCTATGTTGCTGCGATGATCCTCTACTCTGAAATCCTTTATGGATGTGCCATCGATACTTACGCTGCCTGAGACTGGATCGTAGAGTCTGCAGAGAAGCTTAACGAAGGTTGTTTTACCCGAACCGTTCTCCCCCACAAGAGCAAGCATCTCTCCCGGATTGATTCTCAGTGAAACATCATCAAGAACTTTTTTGTCACTTGATGTGTAATTGAAATTAACATGGTTAAAGACAATCCCGTCAACGATAGAAGGGGGAAATATCTCAGGTTCGGAGGGATCGATAATAGAGGGCTCAATGTCAAGAAAATCAAAAAGATTAGAGAGAAACAGATTGCTCTCGTAAAGACCCGCCAGACTTCCCAGAAGACCTTTGAGGTATCCAAGCCCTCTCTGAAAGGCCCCGAAGTACATTACCATTCCACCTATTGTAATAAGACCTGCAAACGCCTGCTTTGCGATAAATGCCAGTGAACCGTAAATAAGCAGGGTAGCAACGGCCCCGGTTGCAAGATCGGCTGTTGCCCTTCGCTTTGCTATACCCAGTATTTCCCTGCGGAGAATGGCTCTGAGGTTCATGTACATGACTCTGAAGTGTTCTCCAAGGCCGAACAGCCGCAGCTCTTTCGCGTGTCCCGCAGAAGTTAATAACCAGTGCTTGTACCATGCTTTACGTTCGGTCTCTGTTCTTGTGCGCTGCCACTTCCAGCTGACTTTTGAGAATTTGAGCTTTACAAGCACTCCGGGGAGAGCAGCGGCAATAAGGATAACAGCAACAATCCAATGGAAAGAGAGAAGCAGAGCGACCATGGCAAGTAATGAAATACTGCTCTGAACGGTCCTGATAAAGCCGTTTACTATACTTGTGGGTCTATATGGCGCCTCACCCTGTGCCCTGTGCATTGTATCGTAGAACTTTGAATCTTCGTAATATCCAAGGTCGACTTCGATGGATTTCCTGTGAAGAATATCCTGCATGTAATCGGTCACCACTCTTGCCTGAGTCTGTTCCACTATCCCGGCGATAGATTTTACAAGAGCAGATAATAGTGCCACACCACCCATTATTCCGATGAGAAGACCGATGTGACCGAAAGAAGAAGGCTCACCTCCGGATATTACCTCTTCTACTGAATCAATGAGAAGCTTCATCAGGTAAAGCGGAATCAGTGGAAGCAGTCCCTGAATAAGAGTCAGGAAGAGATTGGCGATGGTCAGCCCCCGGCTGCTCTTCCAGACGAAAGCTGCAGCTCTTCCGAGCATCAGTTTTCTACTCTCAGTTTCGGATTTCATGAGACTAATCTATAACGCACTTGTGGCAGGAACAAACTAACTGCAAGACTGGTGATGTTCCAATCCCTGATGTATCAATTGAGCGATATGAAAAACATAGAGCAACCTGATGCTATAACAGAGGCTGCATGCAGATGGCTCCAGTCCGGAGGTTTACCCGGAACTTACACTGGACCCGACACCAGCACAGCTCATGATCTGCAGCCTCTTCTCGCGAGGGAGATGGATAGAAGGAATATCAGTATGTCCGCAGCGGCGGCGTGGTTCCGCCTGGAGCAGATTGTTCGACCGGTTCTGGAACTGATTTCCCGAGAGGGTATGAAATTGTGGGCTGTTAAAGGTTTCGACCTGGCCAGAAGCGTGTATCCATTTCCGGGTGGAAGACCCATGTGCGATGCTGATCTGTTCGTGGAGGATTCGAACCGGCAGAAGATTCTGAGTATTTTTGCCCGGTCCGGCTGGTCGAGAGGATCTCCCGGAGACGGTATCTTCAATGCAGGCATTGTATCCGAAATGAAATTGTACAGGCAAGGGGTTATGGTTGAATTGCACACCCATATTTTTTACTTCCCTGCGACGTTTCCAGGAAGACTTCCGGCAGATCTGTTCGAAAACGGCAGGCTGCTGGAACCGGGGCTGATGGGATTTGCCTGGCATAACGCACTGCTTATGGTTCTCCTGCATATGCTGACTAATATCTATATAAGACCTGTATGGTGGGTGGATATCTGCCTGCTCTGCACGAAGGTCTCCAAAGCGGGTACATGGGCTGAATTCGCTCGGAATGCATTTGAGACAAACTTGGGCAGTTCTCTTGCGCATCATCTCAGAATTGCTTCTTCAGCATTAGGGGCACCGGTTCCCGAAAGAGTGATGAAAGTGCTTGGGATTAGTAACAGAAGCAGAGAGGGTGTAATAGAAAGACTCAAAACCGGACGGAAGGTACCTACTCTGCTCAATCTCAGATACATGACTGGCTGGAGGCGAATCTCGTGGCTTTATGCTCTTTTCTGGCTTGTTCTTACAGGTCAGCATCCGTTGAGGAGAAAATGATCAGTGAGCAGCATGTTTTATTGATGATGATTGTATTCTTCATGTGTTATGATAATCGGATAGAATTAGAGAGGCTCGATTCTATGGGAGGAGCGCCTTGAGCTTTGCAGGCAGAGACCAAAATGGGGTACCTGGCAGGATACTGATGCCTGGTTACATCGATACCACCGACCCTGCGCGCCTTGGCAGGTTAACTGGCGGTATCTTCTATGATTACATGATAGGGGAACGTTTCAGGGCTTCCGGCTGGGACGTGGAGTATTTCAATCTGGAATCTCTTCCGCGATACGCCAAAATGCTCAAACTCCCCTCTGCCGGCATCATCTCCCGCAGGTGCCCGGATACCTTCGATGTTCTGGTTACCACACTCGGCTGCAGTACACTTACACTAGGCCTGCAGAGAAGGGCTAACCGTCTTGGACGGTTTACGGTACTCATATGCCATCATTTCAGAAGTCACCTTGAGCGGACAGCATTAAGGCGGCTCCTCTACACATGGACGGAGAAGATGATCGTCCGGGAGGCGGATTTCATAATCGCTATCAGCGCCTCCACTGTCCGGAAGCTGGAGGAGCTGGGCAGGAGCGGCCGGGATGTTCTGCTCGTCAGACCTGGTCTCAACGTCCGGCTTGCTGATGAACCGCGATTCAGGGAAGATCCTCTGAGGTTACTGCTTGTTGGGAACATCGAGGCGCGCAAGGGTATCCTGGAGGCGGTGAAAGCCCTGGCTTGCTCAAATATCGAAGACGCTGAGCTTTACATTGTAGGAGACCGAAATTTCGACCGGGGATACCTTAATAAGGTTGAGGGATGCATAGGTGAACTTGGTCTGGAGGAGAGGGTGCATATTACGGGAAGGTTGAGTGATGCGGAGCTGGCCGCTGAGTACAGCCGGGCCGATGTCTTCCTCCTGCCCTCATACTGGGAGGGGTACGGGATGGCCACCGCAGAGGCAATGGCACGGGGTCTCCCGGTGATATCCACTACCGCTGGAGCTATCCCGGATATGATCGAGGATGGGATCTCCGGTCTGCTTGTCGACCCTGGTGACTGGCGGGCGCTCGGAGAATGCATTCGCAGACTGTTCACCGAACCTGTACTGAGGAGGAATCTGGCCGAAGGAGCCCTGCGGACCGCAGCGCTGTTCCCGTCCTGGGATGATACTACCAGCCTTGTGCTGGAGGCGGTGGAAGACAGGATGCGTTAACAATACTATCCAGGAACTCAACCATACTGCGCCCTCCCTGGTCCATATCCATGTCACCATCAAGATCTGAGGGGTTTTCAAGGACTTTAAACTTCCCGGCACGGATATCCCTGTGAATTTCCTCCAGCGAAGCACATATCGAAGCAGGGTCGTGTGTGGCGGTATACCCGGCGCCTAAACGTTCGATCAGTGCGGTCAGGTCCCCTTCAGGTGTTACAGCAAGAATAGGTCTCCTTGCGAGAAGATATTCCACGGTTTTAGATGGATTCTTCAGTTCGTTGCCCGGTTGAGGCCGGAGGATGAGGAGCAGGACATCAGAATCGATCTGCCACTTCCTCACCTCGGTGAATGGTACGGCACCGAGTACTTCTACGGAATCTTTCAGACCAAGTTTCGCAGGAAGATCAGCGTAGGCACCGAAATCCCCGACTACTCTGAACTTGAATCCGCTGTCCGGGTACTTCTCAAGGAACATCCGCATTCCTCGAAGGAAATGTTCAGGTGTCTGATTGCCCATGAAAAATCCCGTATAGGTGATAACCAGATTGTCTCCGGGATTCCGTGGACCCTCCTGGTTCCATTGCTTCTTTCTCTCTTCGAGGGTGACACCGTTCCAGAGGGTCTGTACCGGGGGACACTTGTCTCCATACTTCTGTTCGAAGTACCTGGAGGATCCGTCAGTAGTGGTTATAATTCCATCCGCTCTTTTAACGACTGCTTTCTCGATTATGGGAGTCAGGCGACGTCTGACCCATGAAACCGACTTCCAGTTGATGTAGCCGTCCATAGCCCACAGGTCTCCGAAGTAAGCAATCCAGGGTTTGCCTGTAAGCCTGGAACATGCAAGACCCGCGAGATGCACTGAATGGGGAGGGCCCAGTGTAATCACCAGGTCTGCTCCGATTCTATCAATTTCTCCCAGAGCGGCTGCGATTGCCCGCGGAACCCATGTAACGTACCTGTCCGGCTGCAGGATTACCTCCAGGATCAGTTTCCGTAATCCTTTCCTTTCAGTTTTTGCAGATACTGCCTGCCCCGGGGTTGATTTTTTTATTTTGCGAAGTCTGCCGGATTTTCCACTTCTGATTACGTTCATCTCCTTTGGAAGGAGTGCTATGAGAGATGGGTCTGTAGGCAGGGATGCTGTGTGATCGGGGGTCACTACTGAGGGCAGCCAGCCGTTTCGGATGAAGATATCTGCAAGCCTGAGGTTCATCGGGGCCGAGCCGGTGGAAACCGGCGGAAAGGTATAAGCTATGTAAATGAGTTTCTTCATTGTGTATCTCCAACAGGTGGGGATTGCAGCTCCTCCTCCAGAACTCGCATGTAGAGTTCATGGAGAACAGTGGCCGATCGGTTCCAGATGTAATTTGTGCTGGCAGCTTCGTATCCCCTTTTCCCCTTAGCTTTTACCTCAGCGGGGTCCGACACCATCTGCCTCATACCATTCGCTATCGATGCCGGGTCGGAAGCATTCACCAGGACACCGCAGTCGTGCCTGTGAACTACGCTTGATATCTCGGGAAGGTCGCAGGCGATAACAGGCAGACCAGACATCATATACTCGAAAAGTTTGTTAGGCAGTGAAAGTGTATGGTTAAGACAGCTGTCCTGAAATAGCAGTAATCCTGCATCAGCTGATCCGGTTATTTCCGGTAATTCCTCCGATGGTACGGGGGGATGGAACGTAACCATGTCACCAGCATTTTTCTCTTCTGCATATTGTGTGATAACTCCACCGGACCTGTCATGACCGACAAACGCTATATGGACTGGAATATCCCTCAGCAAAACAGATGCGTCGATCAACTCTTCAAGACCTCGGTGCAATCCAAGAATCCCCTGATAGAGAAAGAGAAAGCACGGTTCCTTTCCTGCTCCAAGTTTGCGGCGGACATCCTGCTGCCTTGGGGCAGCAGGAGCCAGGGGAGGGTAATTTACAACGAGGTCAGGAACAGCCATTGTCGGATACATCTCCCTCATAACGTCGGCTCTGCCAGGTGTGACAGCTATCACAGCATCGGCTATCGGAGCTAGGAGCGATTCAGTGAATTTCTCCAGAATCATGAACGGCCTGGAAGTTTCCAGAAGATGGCGCCTGCTCTCGAGCCAGAGCTCATGGGCATCGTAAACCAGCTTTCCATTGTTGATCCATGCTGCGACGGCGCAGACAGCGAGAGTGTCCAGATCGTGGGCATGGTAAACCCTGGCATTGGTTGCAAGTGCATGGCGGAGCAACCGGGTCTGATATAGAGTTAAGTGAAGGAGGTCCCCCAGAAAGCGTTTAACAGGATTTTTTCGCAGAGCTGTGATTATTCTAGCGCCTGTACTTTCTTTATCGCCTCCGGATGTATCCAGTATTCGACGAAAGGACGTCTTCAAACTTCCGGCCTCCCGGACCCTCAGGACATGGATATCCCCCCAGTCTTCAGAGTCGGGGCAGCCATCCTCAGGTTGTGCGATTATCGTCACTGCCAGCCCAATATCCGAGAGTGTCCGAGCCTCTTTCTTGACCCTCGCATCGTTCCAGAGCTCGTTCATGACTACCATGCAAACATCTGTATGGGATTTCAACAGAAACTCCCCGGTGTTAGTTGTGAGTTCAGAAAAAGGACAACAAAAACATCCTAATATTATATCAAGTGAGAAGCAGTAACAACCTCGGTCCGCCGACCCCGGCAGGTGAAATTTTATCTATTTTTCTCATTGCTATAATTAGTTATAAACCAAGCACTTACAATATCAGACTTGCCATTGCCATTCTTGTTGCCTATCTTTTGTCAAAACTCTAACGCCGTCAGGGAGGTATCATGCAAGCTTTTTGGTTGATGATGATCTGCGTTCTCTCGAACCCCGAAACTGATCTTGTTGCTGTAAGGGTGGAGGAAGGCCCTTCAATCGATGGATGTCTGGACGACTCTGTCTGGGAAGAAGTTCAATCTCTGCGGTGTACCCTGATGCAGTACGGCCCCGACTACGGCTGCCCCATGACCGAGGAGACAGAAATATTCATCATATACGATGATCACTATATCTACTTCGGCTTCCAGATGAACGATCCGGATCCCTCCACCATGATGAACGCACTCACACCCAGAGACAATTACGTGACAGGGGAGTGGATGGCAATACTTCTGGACACCTGGGGTAACGGCAGGGAGGCGACCAGTTTCGAGGTTAGCTTATCCAACTCCCAGATGGATGCTAAAATCAACCCCAATGGCAACTGGGACTACAGCTGGGACGCAGTCTGGGAAAGCGGTACTCACTCCAATTCGCAGGGATGGTCAGCCGAGTTTGCCATACCGTTCAGCTGCCTCCGGTTCGATCAATCCAATGAGACTCAGGCCTGGACGGTTAACTTTCAGCGTATCCTCGGTAAAACTCACGAGAACGGCTGGTTCGTACTCTCCGAGGCTCAGCAGATGGCGCAGCTGGAAACCTTTGCCCCAATCATCGGGATAGAGGAGATAGAGGGTTCACTGGGTGCTGAAATAAGACCCTTCGGCTCTTCCAGGTTCTTCCATACCGCTGACCCCGATGAATGGGAGACAAACCTGAATGCCGGTCTGGACGTGAAGCTTGGGGTCACCAGCGGAGTGGCCGCCGACCTGACTGTTTACCCCGATTTCGGGCAGGTGGAGGCTGATGC
The DNA here is from genome assembly GCA_964624675.1 of uncultured bacterium. Taxonomy (GTDB): domain Bacteria; phylum Fermentibacterota; class Fermentibacteria; order Fermentibacterales; family JCC-6; genus Aegiribacteria. Next base: position 518 of record CAZUYF010000025.1, on the reverse strand, counting down.
AGCTGAGATGAACCTGTCTCACTTCGAGCTTTTCCTGGCAGAGCGCAGACCCTTCTTCCTGGAGTCCCGGAGTACTTTTCAGATGCCGTTCAATATGTTCTACTCCCGGAGGGTAGGAGCGGTGGCTCCCAACGGGGAGGTCATCCCCATCATTGGTGGTGTAAAACTCTCCGGTTCGCTCGGCGGCGGATTTCACTTCGGCTTTCTTGATGCCGTAACATCAAGTGTCAGCGAGGACACTCTACTGATCACTCCAGCCTCAAACTACGGTATACTGAGAACGGTGAAGGAATTCGGACCTTACAGCTACATAGGGTTCTCCGGTGTCAGCAAAGATATCTGGGAACAGGAAGGCTTCTCTGAAAGCTACAACCAGGCTTTTGCCCTGGATGGTGCTATGCTGATCCCCGGGAACCATGTAATCGAAGTGGCGGGTGCAAGATCTTTCAACACTGACATGGAATCTGATGAGGCATACAGAGCCAGTTTATACAAGGTGAGGAGTACATTCTCCTATA
>CAZUYF010000024.1:0-16382 GCA_964624675.1 uncultured bacterium | reverse complement strand
AATGCCCACAGGATGTATCGCCACACGCATAGAAGTGGTCAGTGCGGAATACAGAACCTTACAGGGTGGTTACGATGTAATGCCGGCAAATGAACCGGTTCCACTTTCTGTTGAAATGGATTACTGTCAGGCGTTACCTGATGAAGAAATCTACAGCAGGAGCAGCTATTTTCCGGCAGCCATGGCTGCACTGCACAGTTCAAGTGTTTACTGGGGCATACCGGTAGCTTATCTGAATGTATTTCCAGTCAGGTGGAATCCTGCGGGTAGAACACTGCAGGTCCTTTCTGAAATGACAATTCGTGTTGAATATGAGGAGGACCCCTCTGTCAGGCTCATAACTCGACGAACTCTCGCCAGCGAAAACAAGGCCATGGCTATTCTTAGTAGACTTGTGGTTAATCCTGAAGGTATCTCCCACTCGGGCGCCTCTCTGGTTCAGGAAAAATATCTTGCCTATGGACAGTATGTGATAATTACACATCCTGATTACGTAACCCAGGCGCAGGAACTGGCTGATTGGAAAACTGCAAAAGGTGTACCCGCATGCGTATACACTACTGATTGGGTGGAATCACAATATTCCTGTGCTGATCTTCAACAGGATATGCGGGCATTTCTGACAGACTGCCGTGATGAAGGCACTGATTACGTCCTGATTTTTGGTGACGATGACAAAGTAGGATGCAGAGACGCAGAGCTGGTTGGAAGTTCAAGCTATACGGAAATAGCGCCTTCAGACCTCTATTTTGTAGACATCAACGATACTGCGCCAGGCGCAGATCTGTGGGATCGCAACAACAACGGTATTTATGGAGAGGTTCCCTATCCATACCAGTACCCTCAGCCCCCGGCTTACGACCTGGTTGATTACCATCCTGATCTCTGGGTGGGAAGAGCAAGCGTCAGTTCCGCGTCTGAGGCCGATATCTTTGTTGACAAGGTTTTCATATACGAAGGTATTCAGACAGTTGATTACTTTGAAACTGCACCCAGGGAACTTAGAGTAGGTTATTCAACTGGAATCCTCTGGAGTTCACCGTACATTCCAGGAAGCGCCAGTGCCGAGTCCATATCCGTGTTTATTCCCTCATCCGAATGGGAAATCGAGCCCTGTTTTGAGTCTACAGGCAACAACAGCTATCAGATTACGATTGATATGATAGATGCCGGACCTCATCACGTGTACCATGCAAGCCACGGTGCGGAAACCTCGATGTGGACTTCAGGAGGCAGCAGTTACACAACTGCCCATATTGTGGCTCAGACAAACATACAGGATGGCGGTCTGCCTGCGCTCTGGCAGTCCATATCCTGTCTAATCGGGCATCTTGACGGCTATGAATGCTGCGGAGACGCCTGGCTGGCGTCACCCAACGGAGGCGGATTCGGTTGCTTCAACAGTCGCTACGGCTTTGGTAATTTCTCTGGCCCCTGCACTGGCCCCAGTGAAATGCTCTGTATCAGGTTCTATCAGGATCACTGGCAGAACGACATTTACAACTTAGGCATCGCTCATGGTACGAGTATGGATTACTACGTACCACCCTGCAGCACATATATGGACTGGTGCCTGAAGGAATACAACCTTTTCGGAGATCCTGAACTTCCCATGTGGACAGAGGTTGCCGCAGATATGTCTGTTGCGCACCCCTCATCCATAGATGGAATCTCCATTGTAAGCGTTACTGTAACCGATGCAAGGGGACCGGTGGAGAACGCAAGGGTCTGTATCCAGAAGGGAGACTGGCAGATCGGTGAAGTGTATGAGGTTGCATTAACAAATGCTTCTGGTGAGGTTGACATATTTGTGGCACCCACCAGTATCGGAACCATGAATATCACCGTATGGGGAAGGAACTTATACACTTATCAGGGTACAATTGAAGTAACAGGTGTCGGCATTTCAGAATCGGAATCACCGTTATTACCTGACAGCTTCAGCGGTATCTATCCAAGCCCTGCGTACCAATCTGCAGTTATCAGTTTCAGTATTGGAAACACCTCAGAAGTAACCATCGATGTATTCGATCTGAGCGGTCGAAAAATCAGTACTCTTCTGAACAGTGAGATGCCGGGTGGTGCGCATAGCCTTGTGTGGAACCTGGTTGATGATAATAACCACTCGGTTCCTGCAGGTATTTACCATATCAGGATTTCTACACCTGATTTCACCGCTGCCGAGTCAATGATGGTTCTCAGATAATCTGTTTCCGCATAAGTATGCATAAGGGGAGGCTGCCTGCCTCCCCTTTTTCACTCAGCCATAAGCTTTTCTCTTGCCCACTGAAGCTGAGCTATTCCGAATCTATAATCATCCAGAAGTTCTGGATACTCCTCGCTTCCTTTGGTCTGTCGAGGGATAAGCTGATGCATTCCTGCAGCCCAGAATGCTAGAAACAGCGAATAATCTCCCTTGTCCAGTTCGTATCGCCAGATTACGTACTGCAGTGCTTCAGTGGCAAGAGCATTCGGTGCGTTGTTTGCCTGCCGAACGTTGATCATTAACCTGTTTATAGACTGACCAGGGCAACCCCTGCAACTGCAACAAGAGCCCCGACGATTTCAAGGGTTCTGACTTTCTTGCCCATCAGGAAGACTTCGGGCAGAATAATGAAAACTGGAACCATTGCCATAATTGTTGATGCTATACCCACTTCTATCAGCTTAACTGCAACAAGTGACAGGGATACTCCCAGAAATGGACCGAAAAAAGAACCGAGCGCAAGATATTTCATTGCTTTTCTGTCGCGAAGAGCCAGAATTACTCTACCGGTGAGACCTGCGAGAGGTACTATCAGGACGAAAACTGCCAATGCAGCGATGATTCTGATCTGAGTCGCCGCAAAAGCATTGTAATCCCCCATACCGTATTTACTAAGCACAAGCCCGAAGGCTTGAGCTGCCGTACCGCCAAGTGCCAGAAGAATTCCAGTAACGGAATGCGCCAGCTTCATTTTTTTGGTGCCTTTGATGAGGATGACCATGCAGATGCCAGTCACTGTCACGGTAATACCCAGCCAGTGTTTCAGAGACAGGGTTTCATTAAGCACCATCAGGCCTGTTACCGCGGTAATGGGCGGAACAAGCGCAAAGATCACCATTGAGATTCTACTTCCGATAAGTATGAAGGCTCTGAAGAGGCACAGATCTCCAATGACAAAACCAACAATACCGGAAATGCCGAGCCAGAGCCATTCGAAACCGCCAGCGTCAGTTGGGAAGATCCTTCCCCTTGTAATAAGGGAGTATGCCGAAAGGAATATCAATCCTGTGAACAGACGGAGTATGTTTACAGGAAGTGAGCCTACCCGCTTTGCCGAGGTCTCGAAAGACATGACTGTAACCGTCCAGCACATGGCGGTTGCAAGAGCTGCCAGCTCACCGGCTCCCATATCGACCGTTCCTTTCACTCAGAATGAACGTGGAAACGTATTATAAACGATTTGGCCTTGCAGTAGTCTGTCAGTCACTGTAAATTTATGCCTGAACTATCTGAAGAAAGGGGCTGTTCTGCCTGAGCATGAACTGAGAATATCACCGTCAAGAATAACCGATATTCTTGAAGAAAGCCTTTCCCGCTACTCGGGGAAGGTAAGGCTGTTATCGGGAAGAACCCTGAGGCTGATGAAGGGGGAGAGGCGTCGAGTAGCTGTTCTCTTTCTGGATCTGGCAGGTTTCACCAGACTTAGTGAATCCCTGGATCATGAGATAGTACACAGTCTTGTCAGTCGGGTAATGGGTTTTCTTTCCTCGGTGGTGGAATCCTTTGGAGGATACGTTGATAAGTTCGAAGGTGACAGACTTATGGCTCTTTTCGGCGCAAAGACATCGGCGGAGAATGACAGCGCAAGAGCTGTCAGCTGTGCTCTTCGGATGCTTGATATCCTGGATGAAGTTGGTCCCGTCTTTCCCGGCAGCGACTCTATAGCAGCCAGGGTCGGCATAGACTTCGGCTCAGTTACAGTAGCACCGGACCCATCCGGTCATTTAACCGCAATGGGTGCTGCGGTAAATCTTGCATCGCGCATCGAAGAAATGGCTGCCCCCGGAACAATAATGGTTACAAAAGAGGTGCGGAAAGAATGTGGAGAACTCTTTCGATTCAAAGAGTATGGAACAGTTGAAATCCGCGGCATCAGTTCACCGGTCAGACTGTTCAATCCCCTTGGACCAGGGAGTATTCAGTTCGAGAGGTGGCAGAGGGCTCGGAGGTTATCAGACGTTCCAATGATTAACAGGGTTAAGGAGAATAAAACTCTTGTTTCGGCTTTGCGGGACGCTTTCGGGGAGAAGAACAAACCCGTTCTTATCAGGATAACAGGGGAAGCCGGGATCGGAAAGTCCAGACTGCTTCATAATTTTCTTCTTCAGGTTTCCGGCGCGCAAATACTTCACGGGCATGCCAGACCCTATGTCCAGACTCCTTTCTGGATTTGGATCGACATCTTGAGGCAATACCTGAAAATCGAAAACGAAACACCGGAAGAGATCAGAGAGATGATTCTGAAGTTCGCTGAAGACTGCAGTATTAAAGCTATGGGTGTTAAATTGAAACAGGTATCTCGTAGTATTGCTGATCTCCTATCTCTGACCAGAACCGATTCAATGGATGAAACGCTTGAGACGAGCCGAATCAGGACAGTAGCCATCAGACTGATGCTGGATGCTATAAGTTACAGAGGTATCATGATCCTTGCCCTGGAGGATCTGCACTGGATTGACGAACCCTCAATTGCAGTTCTGCAGCTGTTTCTTGAATCCGGGAGATACCTCAATCCGATCATGGTAGCGGTAACTGAGAGGCCATCTGAGAGAACCTTCGGGATCATGGACAATGACTGGACGTTAATCGCCCTTGAACCGCTTTGCAGTGATGATATCAACTCGATCACAAGCTACATAATTTCTGATGATCAGGGGAACAGAGCATTCGAGAAAGATCTTGAGGACCTTATCACCAGAGGAGCAAGGGGAAATCCCTTCTACGCTGAGGAGCTGGTCCTGGGGCTGATCGATTCGGGGGGGATCACACCTCATGGAAACGTTCTATGGGGTTTGTCCCTGAAGGCAGACAATGTGGATATTCCATCTTCAGTGCAGTCAATCATCCAGACCAGAATAGATAAGCTCCCCCGCGATGAGCGAAAAATGCTCCAGCTGGTGTCGATCATCGGTGTCGATTTCAGAATACCCGTGCTTGAGCGGATGCTTGCGGATCTTGAACTGGAGATTGACATGCACAAAACCCTGGATGCTCTTATCAGCAAAGGATTTCTTGCCGGGACTGAGAGCGACAGGATCTCCTTCAGGCATGATCTGGTCCAGACTTCAGCTTACAGTACTATGCTGCTGCACAACAGGAGAATAATACACCGATCCATAGCCCGGGCTCTGGAGATACTATACCCTGATGAAGCGTCCATGCTGGAGCCGATCCTGTTCAACCACTGGAAAGCCGCCGGTAATGATCAGAAAACACTTGAGTGGGCTCTGAAGGCTCTGGAGAGTGCCACTATTAATGAGCAGCATGAAGAAATGATGCGCCTTGCTGTAATAATACTCGATCTTGCATCCGATCATTCCAAAGAGGATGAATGGCTGGCCAGCATGAAAGCGCTACAAGCAAAACATGGAGTTCTGGCCAGGTCAGGTAGAATTTCAGAGGCTTGCGATATTATCGATAATATTCTTAAGAATGCCCGGGAACAGAGTAATCCCTTGATTGAAGCACAGGCTCTCAGATCTAAGTGTATCCTTCTTCAGGATAAAGGAGAAATGGATGAGATCGACGACCTGTTCAAGCTTGCTCTGATCAGGGCGGATGAAGCTGGTGACGAGAAGCTGAAGGGTCTTATTTATGGCAGCATGGCGAATTACCTGTCCGATACCTGTAAGAGCAAGGAAGCGCTTGAATACTATGAAAGAGCTCTTGCAATTCACATAAAACATAATAGAAGAAGTAATATCTCAGCCACATATTCGAACATAGGTAATTTGCTGTCGAGAAGAGGCTGTTTAGATGAAGCGGAAGTAAGTTACTGTAACTCGATCAGGATCAGCAGGGAATTGGGCAGCAGAAGCTCGCTTGGTTACGCGCTTAATGGTCATGCAATCGTTCACGCTATGAAAGGAAATCTGAAGATAGCCGGTGACCTGTTTGAAGAGGCGCTTGAGTGCCAGATCGATATTGGTAATAAAGCTCTTCAGTCCAGCATACTGAATAACCTTGGAATTCTCTCAAAGATGCAGAATGACTTTGATCGCTCTCTAGAGTACAGATCAAGAGCCCTTGATCTGGCCCGCTCCGCCGGCAGTAAGAGTTCTGAATGTATTGCATTGCTTAATATCGGAAACCTTTACAGATTGATGGGAAATCCTCAGCGGGCACTGAAATGTTGCAGAGAGTCCAGTGAAATCGCCGTTCAGATAAACGATCCCCGGACTCTGTGTCATTCCCTCAGTGTTGCGAGCATGACGGAGATTGAAATGGGGAATTCGGAATCGGCCCTGAGGCTCTTTTATAAGGCAGTGGAGTTGATTGAGAAGTATGACACGAAACCGGGAATGATCGAGGATTTTGATGATCTCATTGAGATGCTCCGCAAGAAAGGAATCGATTGCACTCTGCCCTCAGACTGGCAGATTGATTAGACTCTGAGGTTTAATCTCCATTACTGTTCGTCAGGGGGAATGAACTCGTTGCCATTCCAGTGGTACACTTCGAAGGAGCTTTCGGTTTCAATGTAATCCTCGATACTCTCATCCCACGTCTCCGCTGAACTCAGCACCGTTACTTCATCAGAAACACCCGTTGAGTCGGAAGGAATAATGAAGGTTTGATTGAAATGGTAAATGCCTGCTTCGAACTGTGAATGTGCTTCAGGTCCCATTATGAAATTGCTGCATGTCCAGGCTAAGAGAACATCCCTGTTCAAATACCCGCATGCCTCGTAAATGAAGGAAAGCTCTATTAGGTTCCTCATCCCGGTCAAAGCTTCGCTGCTCAGTTCAGTCCCTCTTATGCAATAGCTGTAGGGACCCTCTCCGAAACCATTGCCCGTCGCCGGGAACTCCAGCTCCGCAGCGATATCTCCAGAGATGACTATCCTGGCGGAAGCAGTGAACCTGTAATCTTCCTGAACGTACCCGGTAACGTTGAACAGGAACAGGGTATCCGTGCCAAGTTCGAGGCTTGACATTGCCAGATACAGTCCGGGCATGTAACCGGAGTATTTGGCCTCATTCAATATACATGTGACATTGTACCAGTAAGAAGGCATGCCGCCTGGGAAAATATCCTCTCCGGCGGATCCGGAGACACGAATATCAGTTCCCATCGGAATGAGTGCCGTTACGGGTGAAGCAAGATCGGGAGCATCGTACATCACTGCATCCTCTGAAAACACTAACGTCCTGTTGTCCGAAAAATCTCCGTACCAGTAATCTCCAGAAACATCTGAAGGCTGAATCAGGAGTATTGCCAGTACTGACATAATCGAGATTACGAGTTTCACATCATCTCCCTGATTACCATGCTATCAGTTGGAAAGAGCGGACCTTATTCATCAAAGATTTCTCGGAGCAGGTCTGAAAGCTGACTGATTGAATATGGTTTCATCATGACTCCTGCGAAGCCATACAAGGAGTAATCAGCCATAACCGGTGCGTTAGAATATCCGCTGGATACGATTGCTTTCACATCCGGATCCAGCTTCTGAAGTTCTTTCATGGTTTCCATTCCGCCCATGCCGTTAGGGATTGTAAGGTCTAGAATTACCGCGGTATAAGGTTTTGAAGTATTGAAGGCTGCTAAGTACTGATCGATGGTTTCTCTTCCGTCCGCCGCGCTGCCGACTTCGTAGCCAAGCCTGCTGAGCATAGTTATAACGGTCTCTCTTACGAGTTCCTGATCATCCATTACAAGTATTTTTCCTCCAGAGAGCTTTTCCGGCCCGTGTTCATGAGCATCGGAGTCATCAGAAGGAGTGCAGGCTGGAAGGTAAATCGTAAATGTGCTGCCTTTAGCTATTTCAGTCTCAACTTTTATATGCCCTCTGTGTTTCCTGATGATGGAATATGAGGTTGCAAGACCGAGGCCTGTTCCGTTCTGCTTCGTTGTGAAAAATGGGTCAAATACTCTGTTAAGATGATTTTCCTCGATGCCGTAACCACTATCCTTAATCGTAATCTTAACGTACTGACCTTCGGGAATTGCCAGAGAATTGTTCTCTGGTATCAGGATATTCTCCGCACCGATGCTGACACGTCCTCCACCCGGCATAGCCTGTTGCGCATTTATAACAATATTGCTGATGACCTGCCCGATCTGTTCTCCGTCAACGGTGATCTGTTTAAGGTCATTTGCAATGGAATACTCGGCTGTAACATTGGAACCGCTCAGTGCAAAATCGGCTGAGTCTCTGAGAATCCTGAGAATCGATACTCGTGACTTGACCGGATCTCCTCCCATTGAGAATGTGAGAAGCTGCCTGGGGAGATTGGATGCCTTACTGGCCGCGTGTTCGGAGCTTGTAAGGATCTCGTAAAGGTCGCTGCCCGGTTCAACCATTGTTCTTGCGAGAGAGATATTTCCCATGATGGCAGTCAGAAAATTGTTGAAATCGTGAGCGATGCCTCCGGCAAGAAGGCCCAGAGATTCAAGCTTTTCGATTTTCTTCTGTTCTTCTTCCAGTTTTTTCAGTATTGTGATATCTCTTGCGATTCCAAGGATTGCATCTTCACCGTTGTAGGTGAAACTGCGAACGGAAAACTCGATATGCCGGAGTTCACCATCCCCTCTTATAAGTCTGACAGTGAATACATTTGGAATTTCGGAGAAGCCTTCTTTTATGATACCGTTACCGTTGACCATACTTCTGTCATCGGGATGCAGGAGTTCTGAAAACTTAAAGTTCAGAAGTTCCTCTCGGCTGTACTGCATAAGTTCACATAATCGATCATTGACAAATAGAAAACAGCTGCCTCCGTAAATGTAAATACCATCATGACTCTGCTCGACAAGAGTGCGGTACTTTCCTTCGCTCTCCTCCAGTTCGGCTGTCCGTTCTCTGACTATCTCCTCAAGATGGAATCGGTGTGTTGTGAGTTCGTCTTCAACCTGTTTACGCCCTGTGATATCCCGAACCGTAGCTTGCAGAAGCGTTTTTCCCTTGAGTTCTATCCTGCTGAGAAGAACGGTTGCAGGAAACTCTTCTCCATTGAGTCGCTTGTGGATCCATTCAAAGTAGTTGGATCCGTTCTCAACAGCTCTCTCGATCATTTCTTTTGCTTTCAGGCCTGATATCTGTCCATCAGGCTGGTACTCAGGAGAAAGAACCCATGGCTGCTTTGAGGTGAAATCAGCTTCATCCCTGCAATCAAACATTCTTACAGTAGCGGGGTTTCCCGCAGTAAAGGACCAGTCAGGAGGTTCAAGGATCATGATGGCATCGCGTGACGTTTCATATAAGGATCTGTACTTCTCCTCATCCAGCCTCTGTTTTATTTCAACCCTCTTCTGTTCCGTAATATCAAAAAAGCTCAGGAGCAGGAGTCGATCAGAATTGCTTTTCTGATGAACATCGGTTGCGTTCAGCGACATCGTTCGTTCACCGATGTTGATCAGTTTCAGATTGACCTCGTACCCATCGAAATCCCTGTGAATTGAAAGCAGCTCTTCCAAAAGGTCTCTGAGTCCTTTCAGGTCAAGAAATTTGTTGCCGATATCGTAAACGGAAACATCCTTGATACTTGAGGGTTCAATTCTAAACATCTCAGAGAAGCTTTTATTCGCAAATACGCATTTCAGGTCGGAATTAAGTATGAGAATCGGTTCTGTGATAGCTGCGACCATACTCTTGAAAAAATCGATGCACTCTCCGGCATTCAATCCATCAATGGGACACATACCGCACTGTTCATCAGTATTAGCCAACTGCTCTTTAAGGTTGGACAGTTCCTGAAGAAGTTCATCCATTGTTTTTTCAGAATTCGCCATACTCAAATACCCCTGTTGATGGAATAATTATGATGAGACTATCATATACTATCTACACATATACAAAGGCAAGCCCCGACTTAACCATTGATCCCGCGCCCGTAGCATGAATGCTGTTTGTATCGTATTTTATCATCCGGATGTATAACTTGGAAGGCGCATTATTTCGATAAAGCGGGAGAATGGATTTATATATGAATAAAATAGTATACAAGCCTATAGGAACAATTCACACGCCATATTCAGATATGGCTCCTTTTCAGGCAGAAGAGGATGATACTGAGGGTCTCTTCGTTCTGGAACTCCTGCCTGAATATGAAACAGCACTCGAGGATCTTGAGTGTTTCAGGTACATAATTGTACTTTTTCATATCGACAGGGCTCGGGGGTACAACGGTTCGAATGTTGCTCATCCACCCACCCTCAATGGCGGAAGTGTCGGCCTGTTTGCCAGCAGATCTCCCAACCGGCCTAATCCAATCGGACTTGATGTCGCGAGGCTTCTCAGAATTGAGGGAAGTAAAGTCTTTACTTCCGGACTGAGCGTCCTTGATGGGACGCCCCTGATAGATATAAAACCGTATACAAAAACGGATTCAAAACCTGATCCGGGAGATGGATGGAATACGGGGGAATGCGGTCAGATATAGCCCAGATCAATAAGTCGTCTCATCTCTAATATTGCATCTTCATTCCGTGCAGGTGTGCAGATACATGGCCAGGTCCAGTAGCTTAACACTCCTTGACATCCTCTCTTCAAATTGTCAACCTGTGTACCAATTATGGTTGACAATAATTACTATGCCGTACATACTCACCTCTATATTGATTATCCTGCATAAGGTTAAATATTATAATACCATTCGGATATGGAGAGTGCACCGTGAGCAGCAAGAGTGCCAGGATTCTGGAAATCCTCCGAGAAAGCAGGGATTACATATCAGGTGAGGAGATATCGGCAGAACTTGGTGTATCCCGCTCAGCTGTGTGGAAAAGCATCGGGAAACTGCGCGGCAAAGGTTATATTATCGATGCTGTTTCGAACCGCGGGTACCGGCTCTCGGAGGGTATCGATCTGCCGATAAGTGATGAAATTCATCGGTATCTTGAAACCGAATGCTTCGGCAGTGAAATTGTTTACATGGACTCCGTGGATTCAACCAACAACCTGGCTATGATACTTGCTGTCCGGGGGGCTGCTCATGGTACAGTTGTTACCGCAGATCAGCAGACAAATGGCAGAGGCAGAATGGGAAGAAAATGGATCTCACCCTCCGGCAGCAATCTCTATCTCTCCATTATTCTGCGGCCCGAGGTTTCACCGGCTGAGGCATCGCAGATTCCGGTTCTGTCGGTTATTGCATCTATCAGAGCTCTTGAGCGTATGGTACCAGACCTGCCCATCGGGATAAAGTGGCCCAACGATATCTACTGCCGCGGCAGAAAGATCAGCGGCACTCTTTGCGAAATGAAGGCTGAGACAGACAGGGTGAATCACGTTGTCGTGGGTACCGGAATCGATGTTAACATGAAGCCCTCCGATGGTATCCGGGATATTGTAACTTCGCTGTCTATGGAAACCGGCGTCGAATACTCAAGGGTGAGACTCGCTGCGTTTCTCCTTGAAGAGTTCGAAAAAGTATACAACAGATGGTTGATCGAGGGAAACCTGGAATTCGTAATAGATGAGTGGGACAGGCATTCGCTGCTGAAGGATAAGCAGGTCGACGTAAGAACCGTAAACAGGGTTGTCAGCGGAAAAGTCATGGGGATTTCGTATAATGGAGCTTTGAAGCTTGAGCTTTCCGATGGTTCAGTGCGTTTAGTGTACGCGGGGGATGCCACTCTGCATGGAGCTTCCCCGGTCAGCTGAACTGGATGATCAATGCAAAATCAGGCGACTGTACCGAAGACTGCTCCTTCTGCGCCCAGTCATCCGTCCGCTGGGTTCGGTGCTTTATCTGTGGCCTCCCCTTGTTACAGCGAAAAATGAAATGGAGAAAATGCTGCAGATCTTCGAAGACTCCATCATTGAGAACTTAGATAGCTAAGCCCGGCCTTGTTTTCTTTGGTTTTGAAGTAATATTCAGTTTACATAGTTTCAGAAAGTACTACAAGCAAAAGGGGAGGTTGAATTTGAGCCTGATTATTATTGTCGCTCTTCTATCGAGTGTTGTTGCCGATGACTTTGAGGTTTCGCCCAACGTAGTCTACGATTCTTCAACTGTAGTCGGGATTTTTCTCGGTTACGAAGTCGGCGATTACATTCATCCGGTCATTCGCGAAGAGGACGGGGATGTAAGATCCTTCTGGTCGACTGATCCTCTTATGGATTATTTCCTGACCTGTCTCGTTGGCTCCAGGGTTATCCTTGAGATCGAAGAAGCCGACAGCTACATATCGGAAAGCGGCGGTATGATGCGTATTTTCCGCGTAATCGGAGTAAGCACAGACACCGGGTCCTTCTTCCAGTGGAGGGATTCTCTTGAAGCTGAAGGAGATCCGGAAGATCTTCTTGGAGATTATTACATGGCACCTTACAACTGCCTGCTGGAAGTTTCAGACAGGGAATAGATCAGTCTGTTATGTCCAGCAGTTCTTTCTCGACATAAGTTGCCATGGGGGGAGAATCATCGATATCTCTGCCGGGGGCATAGTCAAGTGATTCCTGGACCAGGTTCGCCGCCCTGATAAAGATATCAGCAACAGGAATATCTACCGGGCATACATCGCTGCACTGACCGCAGGCCGTACATAAAGGCGCAATATGCATGAGCCTGCCAAGCTGGAACTGAAGGGTTCCCGCCGGTACCCTCTGTGACCCTTTCCGTTTCGCTTCGGCCCGGACCAGTTCAGGGGAATGCAGGGTACGGGCAGTTTCGTAATCACAGAGAACGCAGTTGCATAATGGACATGCTTCTCTGCACCCGCGGCATCCAATGCAGGCTGAGAAAAGCGAAACCAGTGATCGCAGTCCATCCTCCGGTGCCGGAATATCCTTCATCAGATCCTTGAGAGCCCTTTTTCTTGCTTCTGAAATTCCATACGTAAATTCAGCAGCAGGTTCACCTTTTTCCAGTGCAGGGGAATCGAGCATTTCGACTGCTTTCTCCGTATGCAGGTAAATGACAGTGCCGTCATGCTGTTCGTCCGAAGCGATAAGAACAGTCATATCAGCCTGCGGCCCGGGGATGAATTCGGTACATGTCCTGCATGCGTTCCTGATATTCTCAGCATGGTTCGCGAGAACGTCGTTTCTGTCTTCCCCGAGCAATCTCGATGCCGGTATCACTCCAGGGCATGTGCAGCTGATAATGAAAAGGTTCTCAAGGCTTCCCTGAGACTGCTTAACATTCTCTACGAAAGCCCGGATCTCACAGGGCCTCAGAAGTGCGGCGACAGGCCGGGTCAGGGGTTCAGTAATGGTCAGGTTCGAAAGAGCCCGGGCTCCATGCACAGGCATAACAGGGTGGAAAGGCAGCACTTCGTCTATCAGGGAAGGATCGCTTATGAGGGAATAGCAGTATCTCCCCTTCTGCCTTGTTTTGCGGAGAGCGAAAACTGAATCAACTTTTCCGCCTTCAAGAAGAGTGCGAAGCAAATGTATCAGAGTGTCCCGGGTCGATGATTCGTATTTCAGCATACTAGTCTTCGTATTCATGAAGCTCTTCCAGCCGGAAAGTGTTCAGCGGCAGCGGGTCTTCAGGATTATTCCCGGCGCTGTAGTCAAAAATATCCGTGGTGCCTGCGGAAACCATACTTACGAGCCTGCCTATCGGGATGTCAGAAGGACATGCATCCTCGCACATTCCGCACGATACGCATGAAAGGCTCATGTGTGCAATTCTGCCAATATGAAAGAGAAGTGTATTGGACATCAGTCTTGCCGCTCCGCTGCTGCCGGAACGTTCAAGGTGCGCAGAAGCGGGAGAACGCCTGTCTTTCATGTCGATGAAACAGAGTCTGCAGTAACAGATCGGGCATACCGTTCTGCAGCTGCGGCAGGAGATGCATCCGCTGAAAACCTCGACCAGGCCCTGCAGTCCATCGTACGCTTCTTTCAGTATTTTAGTACTATTGGCTCTGGTTTTCTCCCGTTCCTCCCTGAGGGCGTATGCCCATTTTTTCCATTCTGATGTATCCTGTTCCGATTTCATTCCAAGAGAATCGAGGAGTTCCTGTCCCCCGGCCGTCAGGGGAACCACCGCATGCAGACCTCCATGCATGGCAAGGCACAGATCGCCCGCCGAGGTAAATTCAGTACATTGTCTGCAGAGTGGGCGAATGGTTTCCGGTTTGTTAATATCCGGTTCCATAACACCATCCTCACCGTACTCCCCAAGAGGTACAGCTCCCGGGCAGTCCATAGTGAGAAGGATGATATTGTCCAGATCGATCTGTTCAAGTTTTGAAAGCTCTACCGCAGCCCTTGCCTCACATGGACGCATAACAGCCAGCAGCTTTCCCTCCGCCATGGACTGTGTGAATGAAGCCAGTGCTTTTGCTCCCTGAACCGACATGACAGGTGGAACGGGTTCAACTTGCTCAAGAGCGGAAACATCGCTTATGAGAGTCCAGGGGAAAGAATTTCCAGGTCCTCTGGATGGAACCATCACTGAACTGACAAGATTACCGGTCAGCGCTTTTTCCAATAAATCGATCAGTATTGAGTTCATCTAAGAAGCCCCGCCATCTGGTAGCGGATCTGATCCGGAGTGAAATGCTGAGCTTTAATAGCTCCGGATGGGCATGCTGCCGCACAGTTGCCGCACCCTTTGCAGAGAACACTGTTTACAGTACAGACCAGCCTTTCCTCATCGAAGGAAATCGCTCCGTAACCGCAAACTTCCATACATGTTTTGCATCCGCGGCAGAGTGTTTCTGAAATAACGGACGTCCTTGGTTCGGTTTCGACTTCCCTGCCCGGTACAAGAGAGGAGAGAATAGTACCGGCAACCGCCTCCGATCGGGATACGGCCTCGGTAAGGGTACAGAGCCCACCAGCACATCCGGTTACATATACACCGTCGATAGGAGTCGATACCGGTGCGAGAGAGTTATGCTCACGGTTCGGAAAACCATCTTCATCGGTCGAGATCCTGAGCATTTCCGTCATCTCTCTGAACCCTTCGGGAGGGACGGCTCTGTCATTTTCATCCACCGAGCACCCGGTGGCGAGAACAATCGCTCCTGCCCGAATCTCATCATCATCTTCACCGAGGTTAACAATGAAGTTCCCGAAAAAACCGACGATCTCCTCTGGTTCACGACCGCATATGACGGTAATCTCTTCACGCCCCGTTACTGCCTCTGCATGGCGCACCGAAAGCTCTTCATTCCCCGGAAAACCGCCGGGTGCAGAGCTTCTCTCAATTATCGTCATCTTTCTTCCCGCATCCGCAAGAACAAGCGCAACGGACATACCTGCAACTCCGCCTCCGATTATTACAATATCTGGATTACAGACGATGCTAGTTTTCTCAAGAGGTTTATGGCGCAAGGTCCTGTTAATGGCACCCTTTACAAGTTTGAGAGCCTTCTGTGTTGCGGAATCTCTGTCGGGTATTACCCATGCCACCTGTTCACGAATGTTCGCCATCTGCATCATGAAAGGGTTGAGCCCGACCGTCTCGCAGACTTTCATAAAAGTTATTTCGTGCTCCCGAGGAGAACATGCAGCTATGACTACTCTCTCCAGTTTGTTTTCTTCTATTCTAGACGCCAGGTACTTCTTCCCGTCGGGGGAACACAGCAACCCGTGAGTTTCAGCCAGCACTACTCCATCGATACCGGAAACTTCATCAGCTATCTTTTCGATATCGATCCTGTCAGCGATATTAGGGCCGCAGCCGCAGACGAAAACGCCTGTTCTGGTCGATGACACTAATTACCTCCCCTGTCAGTATCCGCCAGCACCCTGCCGACCGCGGCAGCGGCTTCTGTAACGGAAGAGGCTATATCCACTGGACCACCGGCACATCCCGCAGCGAAGATACCCGGGACAGTTGTTATTACCGATGATAGGCCGGGTTGGGTTTTTTTGACGAATCCTTCATCGCTGCACTCAATGCCAAGCATCTTGATGTATTTCGAAGTACCTGTTGAAGGCTGCATTGATGTGCCGAGTACGAGCAGGTCTGCTTCCGTCGAGAAGCTGCCTTCAGCCGTGGTGCAGGAAATACTCAGGTTTTTACCATCACCTGCCGTATGTACTTCAGGGGTTTGTGTGTAGAGAACCACATCGGCTTCTGCATTCAGCCATTTCTGATGGTTCCTGTCCTCAAGGGAAACTGGAGAATAGGAAGCATCGAGAAATACGACAGGTTGAATATCCGGGAGTTTTTCGTTCAGGTAATGAAGGAATTTCAGAGAGTACATCGTA
>CAZUYF010000023.1:0-16710 GCA_964624675.1 uncultured bacterium | reverse complement strand
ACATCCTTGCCGAGATCGAGAACTTCAAATCCGGCGTTTCGGAGGAAGAGACCAACAAGGTTCTTGCCGATGTCATGAATATCACCTCTCACCGATGCAAGAACGACCTTGCCTTTGCATTGCGGAACTTTATCCTTTTCAAGGTAAGGTCTGAGAAGTTTTGTCAGGACGTTGGAAGCCCCTGCAGACGCTATAAGATGGGGCAGAAAAAGCTTTTTCCGATTGTACAGATCTCCGACTTTTTCCATTGCAGGAGATAGGCCTTCTTCCAGTATCTCTCTTGCAGTCCTGCCGCTCTCAAGCAGTTCCCGACCGGTTTCTTCGGTTCCTCGGCGATCTCCAATGATGATGTTCTTTATCAGAATTCCCATGAAATCAGGGGAAATTCCCTGAGGGTCCAGCTCTGGAAGCCTTCTCTCGACCGGCTCTATATTCCCAAGGAGGATCTGGGTATTTCTATGCATTTCCAGCACTTTGCGATCAAGTACATCAACGATGGCCATATCCAGTCCCGAGGACCCAAGCGATGCCAGAAGGGCCGCGTTCAGGCTGCTTCTATCAGGAAGACCGTAGGAGATGTTCGATATACCCGCTATGGTCAGTAATCCTCTCCGCCTGAACAATCTCAGAGTGTCCAGGATCAAACTGCTGTCAGCACCTGTTCCAATGGGCTTCACCATTGGATCAGCGATAATTCTGCTCTCAGGAAATCCATGACTCCCGAGAATAGCTATTCCCTTTTCCAGCTTGTTCAGCCTTTCCTCAGCAGTTTTTCCCGGACCATCCTCATCGATAGGAAGAAGTACAGTATAGCCGCCATGGCGAAGGAGTGTATTCACTCTTGCGCCGATGTACTGTTTCGTAGCAATCAGGGAGTTCAGAATACCGATTCCTCCCATTTCGGAAAACGCTGTTTCAATATTGCCAGGATCGGAAAGATCGACGGAAAGGGGCAAGCCGATAGATAGTCTGCTGAAGATCTCATGGACAAAACCTTCAGGTAACAGCTTTTCAAGACCAAGGTTCACATCAATGATATCCGCTCTTCCCTGAGCCCTGGCCAGCGATATAACGGAGAAAAAATCTCCTTTGGAAAGGGAATTCTGCAAGTTCTTCTTCCCGGTGGGATTGATGGATTCCCCGACAGTGAGCATCCTGTCACCAATAGTGACGATTCTGTCCACAGATGAAAGAAGCTGAAGTGGTTCGATGTGAGATTCTACGACAGAACGACCTTTAAGAAGAGAGACATACTCCCTTACATACGCAGGGCTGGTTCCGCAGCAGCCGCCTATTATCGCTGCTCCTCCCCGCGCGAATTGTTCGAGCCACATCGCGAATCTTTCCGGAGTGATTTCGTAAACTCCGTCTACCGGGAGACCAGCATTGGGTTCAACCGTTACCCATTTGCTGGAAAACCGGACCATCTCCTGAATTATCGGGAGGAGTTCTGCAGGACCCGTTCCGCAGTTCGCTCCAACCGCATCCACGGGAAGCTGATTTGCCAGAACTGCAAGTGCTGTAGGGGATGTACCGGACAGTGACAGAGAACCGGAATCAAAAGTCATCTGGGCTGAGATGAAAGAATCGGGAGCATTGTCCCGTATGGCCAGAACTGCAGCTTTCAGCTCCCGGGGGTCAGAGAATGTTTCGAGGAAGAATACTTCTATCCCCGCATCAGCAAGAGCTCGCGCCTGCACACAGAAAAGGTGATAGGCTTCTTTCCACGTCATTGTTCCCGAGGGATGTATCAGCCTGCCGGTGGGGCCTATACTCGCCGCGACGATGGCTTTGTCTCCCACTGCATTTATTGCTGTGTCCGCGAGCCTGTGGTTAATATCCTTAACGCTGTCAGTGGTTTTAAGGTTTACTATTGCAGCACCGAAAGTGCAGGTCAGAACTACATCCGCTCCCGCTTCGGCAAAGTCGGAGTGTACAGCTCTGAGAATTTCAGTATTTGATGCCGCCCATTCTGCAGTTGGAACACCTGAAGGCATGCCCCTTCTTAAAAGCTCGGTTCCCGTTCCCCCGTCGAGAAACACCAGCCTTTTCTGAAGGAGATCCAGTAGTTTCCGTGCCTGTGTCATGGAATTACTCCCGCCATTCTTCCGCAAGCCTCATCATACCCTTTCTTGATCCGGCAATGTAAACACCAGAGACCATTTTCCTCATATTGTCCATCAGCCTGGAAAGATAATCTAAAGAGAAGGAGAGAACATCACTGTCATCGAGTTCATGGACCCTTGCAAGTATATGATCAGGAATCGAGATGCCGGGTACCTCAGAGGCAAGGTATTCGGCGGAATATTTATTCCTGAAAGGCATCAGGGCAGGTAGAACAGGATATTCATCGAGGAGCTCAGCCGATCTCTCCAGTGTTTCCATGGAAAAGACGGGTTGGGTAATAAAGAACCTGCAACCCGCGTCCCAACGCCTTCTAACCTTTTCCACTGAATCCGGTTCTCCCAGAGATACAGCACTTCCCGGGAAGAATCCCGCGCCCCTTCCTATTTTTCTGCCGTTCAGATCCTTCCCGCTTGCAAGATGCTGGAGCAGTTTCAGGGTCTGTTCAGTTGTAAGATCGTATACCGCGGTTGACTCCGGATAATCGCCCAGAGAGGGAGGGTCCCCTGAAATTAGAAAGATACCCTGCAAACCGCTTCCGGAGAGGGCAAGGAGGTCCGAGTGAATCCGCGTCAGGCTTCTGTCGCGCAGGGCAAAATGCACCAGGGGCTCGATACCGAGCTTTTCCCGGAGGTAAAGTCCCGAAATACATGGGGACATCCGTACCTTACCCATTGGTGAATCGGGGATACTTATGGTTACTGGAGCGAACTGCGCCAGTTTTTCAGCCCTTGAGGAGAACAGCGATAAGTCACCGCCCCGAGGAGGCAGCAGCTCCAGAATAAGCGCGTTTCCGCCTGCGAGCTGTGCCGAGAGGGATGGAGGATCGTAGGACACTTCGGAATTCTGAATCTCATCAGTCTCATCTGCACTCCAGGAATTGAATACCTTGATTTCTGCTCCCTCAGAAAGCTTCCGCGAGAGATTGGAGATGAAAACCGGAGTGGTTCCGCAGCATCCACCCAGAAGAGAAGTTCCCCTGCCTGCGCAGGATAGCATGCATCTGCAGAAATGATCGGGGTTTTCGGGGAAAACGAAACGACCGCCTTGGTATTTCCCCGTTCCCGCATTCGGCTGAAGCATCACGGGGAAAGGTGATGACGATGCAAATCTCCTGTGGATATCGAGGAACTGAAGAGGACCGATTCCATGATTGGAACCGAGCATCACTATATCTGTATTCTCAAATTCAGTGATGGAATCCTTAATGGAATAACCTGAAGGAGTCAGGAGATCGTTACCGTATGTGAAACTGACAGCGATTGGAATATCATCCGAGTACGACCTGACGACATCGTAGATGAGCCGTGCCTGTACCGGATCGATCTGGGTTTCGAGCAGTATGAGATCAACACCTCCATTCAGTAATCCCTGAATCTGTGGACCGTACGTTTCCCGCAGGACATCGGAGTCTCTTGGTTCAGCGCAGAATGAACGGCCGGTTCCAGGAGGGCCGATTGAGCCCATTACTGCGCAAGATCTGCTTCGCGCTGCAAGCTTAACCGCCCGGCAGTTGATCTCTTCGCATCTGTCTGCCAGGCCTCGCCTGTCCAGCTTAACCGTGTTGGCGTCGAATGTATTTGCTGTGAGTATTTCCGCACCGGATGAAGCGTATTCGCGGTGTATGCTTGCCAGTATCTCAGGAGATCTGATAACTACTTCGCATGCGAGATAGTTGCCCGGATACCCAAGTGAAAACAGGTATTCACCGATAGCGCCATCGGCCAGAAGGATTTTTCCATCTTTCAGGAGATCCATGTTACCTCCTGCTGTACAAAAGATGAATTCGGCAGGGTTTCAGTAAGGCAGCGCCGGATTGTTAAATCCGACGCTCCCGCATAAAAGATACTGTTTTTTCAAGCCCTTCTTCAAATGAAGTCACCGGTTCGTACCCAAGAAGTTTTTGCGCAAGACTGATGTCAGCCCGGCTGTGTTTTACGTCTCCGGGTCGCTCCGGTCTGTGGGAGGGCTCCAAATCCATTCTATCTGTGAGACGGCCGATCGCGTTCGCCAGATGATCAACGGTAATACTGTCGCCACAGGCGATGTTCATCATCATTCCCGGAGCAGCAGGTGCATCAGCTGCAAGAAGATTGGCATGCACAACGTTTGCTATGTATGTAAAATCCCTTGACTGCTGACCATCACCGGTTATCAGTGGTCTGCGGCCTTCAAGGCAGGCGTTGATGAAAAGTGGAATAACAGCTGAGTACGGGCTGCCGGGGTCCTGATACGGGCCGAATACGTTAAAATATCTCAGAGCCACGGTTTCCAACCCGTAGATATGGTGAAAAACCTGCATATATTTTTCACCTGCAAGCTTGCTTACCGCATATGGAGAGAGTGGTCTTACATGAAGGTCCTCAGTCTTAATCTGTTCAGGGGCATCTCCGTATATTGAGGATGAAGAGGCGAAGAGAACTCTTCTGCAGCCTGCATCCAATGCCGCATGAAGGACATTCAGTGTTCCCTGTACGTTCACTTCGTTGGTCGTGATGGGGTCGGCAATTGACCGGGGAACGCTGGGTAGAGCTCCCTGGTGGAAGACAACTTCTACACCTTCCATGGCGTTTCTGACAATATGATAACTTCTGATATCACCTTCGACAATTTCAATATCATCTCTGATATCCGTGAGATTTGCCCAGTGCCCAGTAGAGAAGTTATCCAGAATTCTGACTCTGGTTCCTTTTTCTAGAGCTTCTCTGGCAATATTGCTGCCGATGAAACCGGCGCCTCCAGTTACAAGATACATCTATTCAGTTCCCCTCAGGATTCTCAGGGCCGCAGCAGCGGCTCCGAGGCCGTTATCTATGTTAAGGACACATATGCCCGGGCTGCATGAGTTGAGCATGGAAAGCAGCGCGGTAACCCCCCCAAAAGCAGTACCATAGCCCGTTGAAGTTGGTACTGCAACCACTGGCCCTCTGTAGAGCCCTCCGATCACTGTGGGCAGAGCGGCATCCATTCCTGCAAATACGATGCATACAGAACACTCTCTTAAAGAAGGAAGAACTTCGGCAAGCCTGTGTACTCCCGCTACACCGATATCGAAAAAGTGGCGAGTGTCGACTTTCATCGCTTCAAGGATTACTGAAGCTTCTTCGACGGCATGAAGGTCCGATGTCCCTGCCGAAACAACTGCCACCGAGCCTTCGGCAGAGTCAGAAGCTCTAATGTATTCTCCCGTTACGAACATTCTTCCCCGCTGCGAATACCGTCCTTCAGGGAATGCATCAAAAAGCTCCCTGCCGAGGGCTTCACTCGCCCTTGAAACGATGGCAAGGCCCGTTCTGCTGAAAAGGTTCTCCGTGATTTTCAGTACCTCTTCAATGCTCTTGCCCTCTGCCAGAATTACTTCCGGCAGGACAGCAGTCACTCCCCTTCCAGTGTCTACCCTGGCAAATCCCAGATCAGGCGTAAGATGAGAATTAAGCATCTTGAGAGCGTCGAAGGGGGAGATATCTCCCTTACCCAGAACAGCAAGCAGATCTTCAATACTGCTGTTTTTCATTACTCTCCTCCCGCTGGACCTTCCAGCGATCAGTTTTCCTGATGTATTGAGTTGGGAATGAAAGAACCGCCATCAGGATGATATACAACGATCTGGGAGTAGCGCATCGCGCGGAGTTGCGAAAGCAGGTCATCTACTATGCCCCTCAGGTCAGCTTTTTCCCATCCTACGTAAAACCTCGCCGACACCCGTGCCCTTGAATCAAGCACAAGCACCGAAGGGAAAGAACTGACATTAAAACGGCTCGATACCGTTCCCGTGTTATCGATAATTACCGGGAATTCAATCCCCCAGTCCTCTACGATGCTGTGCAGTTCATCTATTGAGGTTTCATCAGTCTGGATTGCTGCGATTACCGCAAAGGGTTCTTCTATGAACTCTTCGTGGATTGCCTCGAGTCGGGAGAAATACTGAAGATCGTTAAGAGTTGAAAGCCTGCAGAAAAACACGACAACCACATGCTTGCTTAGCTGATCATAAAGACTTAAAGGTTCGCTTGAATTGATCCAGATATGATCACCCGGGAAATCCCCGACATCGGAAAGCACACTTTCTGCTTCAGGTTCCGGCCCCAGGTCGAAGAGGAAGCCCAGGAAAAATGCGGAGACGATCATCGCTAAAATAAAAATGATACCAGACCGTATCCTTTTGCGACTCAGTTCGGATTTTGGGAGCTTGTGTGAATATTCTTCCAGAAGAATCACCCGCTTCTTTCGTTCTCTAATGCCGCAAATCTTGCTTCCGTAATAATTTCCTGCACCGGTACATCATGCTTTCTGGAAGCTGCTGCGCAATCCTCGTATTCCGGTTCCGCCCGAAGAGGTTTGCCGTCCAGAAAAACCCGCTTAACTCTAATTGGACCGAATCTGGTATCGACCGTCCGTTCTTCTCTGTCCAGCACCGCTCGTTCAACAGTACTGAACCTCATTCCAATGGTCGAAGTATTCCTGAATATACACTCGATGACGGCATCCAAACCGGGTACAGGGCAAAGTACTGTGGCCTCCATTGCAGGCCTTCCCTTTCTGCCGACACACATGGCGGCATAGCAGTCCATTGCTCCCGATTCAAGGATCCTGCCGGCAGCATCCGGCCAGATCCTCGCATCCATATCATCTATGATAGTTTTGATCTCTATGCAGCGGTCGCTGTTCCATAAAGTTTCATCTGTGGTTTCAGCGATTGTGAGGCGCAGAAGATTCGGTCGCTTAAGGTCTTTTGATCCTGCTCCCATTCCAGTGGTTAGCGGTTTCATGCCTGGGGGAGGGCTCAGCCAGGATTCAACCGCCGTAACCAGTATGACCGCCCCCGTAGGGGTGGTCAGTTCACTGTTTAATCCCGTTGGTGCAGTGGGAACACCATTTAGAATATGCATGGTGGCTGGAGCAGGCACCGGCAGCGTACCATGCGCACATGTTACAGTTCCTGTACCCGTTGCGACAGCTGATGAGAAAATTCTTTCAATCCCGAGAAGATAGAAGCCGCAGAAGGCCCCGACGATGTCAATGATGGCATCCATAGCGCCCGTTTCGTGAAAATGAACTTCATTAATTGAAATACCGTGAGCATGGGATTCTGCTTCCGCAAGTTTCTGAAAGGCATCGCAGCTCTTTACTCTAACATATTCAGGCAGATCGGATTCGGAGATGATCTGCTGGATTTCGGGAAGATGCCTGGAAGAAGTCTCTTCGGGAACAATGACCGAGACGAAGGTTCCCTGAAGGTTTTTCCTCAGGACTTTTTCCGCTGACAGTTCCCATTCCCTCAAATCAAGTGAGCGAAGCATCTTTTCAAGCCGGATAATATCCAGACCGCAGTCTACCAGGGCTCCAAGAATCATGTTTCCTGAAATTCCGCAGAATGGGTCAAAAACAGCTATCTTCATCATGATCCTTTTGTTCTCATGCAGTATATTCAACCACGGTGTCTGAACGAGTCAGCCAGAATTCCTTACGGGTATTAATCACTACATAATATAACGGCCTGCAATATACCGTTACCATAGGAGTATTCATTGTCCATTCCTGGAATACTTAAACAGAACCTGCTCGAAAAGGGACGTTGCTGTATCCTTTTTTCAGGTGGGCTTGATAGCGAGGTTCTGCTCAGGTCTGCCGTCAGTGTCCTTGGAACTTCAAACGTTGTGTCGCTTACCGCAGATACAAGGCTGCTGGCGGGTTTTTACAGAAGGCATATTCTCAGCGTTACTGAAGAACTTTGTATTGAACCATTGTTTGTCCCCCTTAATCCGCTGTCCAGCAGGGAATTTACACAGAATACTGACAAGCGCTGCTATATCTGTAAGAAAGAAATTTACAGCAGTCTGAAGGCGGAAGCGCTTGCCCGGGGCTGCATTACTGTAATGGATGGAACCAATACTGATGATCTGAACGAGTATAGACCGGGATTGGCTGCCGCAGCCGAGGCTGGAATAGTCCATCCATTCCTTGAAGTCTGTATGGGAAAGAGTGAAATTGCAAAGCTGGGTGTACTATTCGGTGTCAGGGAATATCCCTCCGATTCCTGCCTTGCAACCAGAATTCCTCATGGGGAAATGATAACGTCCGAGTTGCTTTCCCTTATTGAAAGCATGGAAGCCCCCCTTCGTCCCTCTGTTGAAGGCAGATTCCGAGTAATTGCGGGAATCGGCAGCCTTCATATACACTATTCAGTGGTAGATGAATTGCTGATTGAAAACAGTCTGGGTGAGCTGAAGCGGATTGCGGAGAAGTCAGGGTATGAAATAGAACTGCATCTCCTGGATCTATAGATTCCGCACTACATCCACAAAAAGTTCGGGGTTTTCAAAGGACAGATCGTGAAATGTGGCTTGTTATGGTGTTTACTCATGCAATTCAATTATCAGGCGTGGTTGAAACGCAGCACACCCTGTTACGTCCATTCCGTTTGGCAGTATAGAGAGCCTGGTCTGCACTTATGAGCAGTGCTCCAAGTGTTGAATGCTCTGCATCGAGAGTTGCCACTCCCAGGCTGGCGGTGATATTTACGGGACCGGATTCGGTTCCAATAGCGTTCCCGGCAATACTCTGCTTCAGGCGCTCAGCAGCCAAATCAGCAGCATCAAGATCACTTTCGGGTAACAGGACAGCAAACTCTTCGCCCCCGTAGCGCCCCAACACATCAACCCTTCGCATAGTCTGACGGCAGCGGTCAGCTACAGCTTTCAGGACCTGATCACCAACCGCATGGCCATACGAATCGTTAATATGCTTGAAATTATCAAGATCCAGCATTATGGCAGACAGGGAATGCTGATATCGATGTGCGCCTTGAATCGCCTGCTCGGCCAGTTCGAAAAAATGACGACGGTTATTCAGGCCTGTCAGGAAATCGATCGAAGCCAGCCGCTGCACTTGATCTAATGCTTCTCGAAGAGCCAATTCATTTCGTTCAGAGATCTTAAGTAATCGCCTGTTTTCAATCACTAATGAATCAAATCCGCTTTCATTCTCAATTGCCTCATTAACTACTTCCTCCTGGGAGTAGCCAATGCCGTTCTTCAGATCGAATGATTTTGAATGAAGGAGCAGCGTTTTTCCGTACTTACCTGCAATGTAGATGATGCAGGCGTTGAGAGGGCATGATAAGAATGGATTCTCCGCTATTTCCTGCAGATCCGAGTAAGCCTGGATGCCGTAGAGATTGCTCCACTTGTAATTCTCTCCTTTTACGGCAGCTGTAACTTGAAGATCAGCGAACCCATTCTTTGTGAACAGTTCGATCAGTTTTGGTATATCCTCCATTGAACCGGTTTCACTGAATTCGAATCCATTCCGATTTAAATACTCAATAATCTCCCTGCCTATGCCTTTTAGAACGGTTTCCTGAGCGAACACATTGTATTCAGCCAGAATTTTACCAAAGCTATACAGTAAAGATTCATACAGGACTTCCTTGAAATCACGCATATTGAATCTCCTATTCATCGACACTACAATGTTAATGTAGAGCAGGCATTTCCTGCCAGGTACTTTCTAAACGTACACAGCTGACTCATCATATAATATACGGCTCATGATTATCACTATTAACCCGCGTGTTCCACAGGTCTTTATTCACAGGATTTCCCGGGGGTCTGAAATCTACTGGAACTGTAGATTCCGCAGTACTTCCACAAAAAGTTCGGGGTTTTCAGGTGATACTACAACTGTCTGTCCTGCAGCGATGATAACTACGCATTTCTTGAAGTCGGTAACGTACGCTTTGAAAGATCCGAGCTTCCTGCTTTTGTAACTTCCTGAAAAACTGAAGAGTCCTCCGTTGCCGAAGGTTCGCAAAGATCCTGTCATGGCTTTAGGATCGTATTCAACCGATTGCAGCATGCTGATATCGATATCTGTATACCACAGCAGCCTCCTTACTCGAAATATATTTCCCAAAATACTGTAGCCTCTTACAGTGAAGAGCAGGCTGATGAACAGGGTCAGCACCGGAATAAGGGAATACAGGATCACGATAATAAGCGTAGAAGCTCGTCCTGATAGGATCATACTGCCGAATACTCCTATCAGAATGAGTGAACCAAGAATACTGATCACTTTCAGCAGAGTTCCCCAGGGAGCGTTGAAGTACCTTGCAGCCTCAATCATTGGTCCCCTCCCTTCAGAGCAGCTTTTCTTGATTATAGTGGATTACAGGTACAAACTCCTCCTGTTAACGCGTGGGCATAGTCAGATATCAAAAGTACTGAGAATTTACAGGAGTTGACGTTGA
The DNA here is from genome assembly GCA_964624675.1 of uncultured bacterium. Taxonomy (GTDB): domain Bacteria; phylum Fermentibacterota; class Fermentibacteria; order Fermentibacterales; family JCC-6; genus Aegiribacteria. Next base: position 6,338 of record CAZUYF010000023.1, on the reverse strand, counting down.
CCGCCCGAATGCAAATTCTCTTATTATCCGCGAAGGGAGTCTGCATGGATGCATCCGGCAGTGGACATGAAGATGGAAAAATACCTGAGGAAATCAAGGGAGAGAGGCTTCTTCAGGAAAGCAGCTACGAGAAGGCAGCGGATTTTTTCCACAAAGCCGCCGAGAACCATCCTTCAGAACGGAGCAGACTTTTCCGCAAAGCAGCTGTATCCTACTGGAAAGCCGGTGTTTTTCAGAAGGCTGCCAGGGCATTCAAGGTAGCGATCCGGAGCTGCAAGCAGGACGGGAACAAGCCGGGAGAAGCAAAGAATACACTTGGTCTGGGAGCGAGTCTCCACGGACTTAACAGGATGTCTGAATCATACAGAGTAATGCATGACGCCTTGAAAGTCGCAGAGGAGAGCGGAGACCTGAAGATAGTAGCCGATGTAACGAACTGGCTCGGCATTATCTGCAAGGATCAGGGAGACTTTTCCCTTTCTGTAGATCATCACAAGAAGGCTATTGAACTAAGCAGGGAACTTGGAAATGAACAGGATGAAGCCAGTTCCCTCAACAGCCTTGGCCTTGCGTACTACCACATGGAAAGCTATCCGAGGGCCATGGAGTGTTTCGGCGAAGCTCTGAATATTCATCGAGGCAGCGATGACTCGTGGGGCCTTCCTGACACACTGAACAGCATTGGTATGACACTGAGAAGAATGGGCAGGCTGGAGGATGCCCTGGAGTACTACACCGAAGCCCTGCAAGCAAGAAAGAAGGCGGGAGGCCTGGCCAGGACAGCCAACATCCTTAACAACATGGGAAACCTCTGTCTATCCATGGGTAATACAGATAATGCAATTAAATATCATAAAGAAGCTCTTGCAATCCGAGAAGATATTTCAAGTAGAAGCGGTATGGCATCATCCCTCCTGAACCTTGGTGAAGCGTGGAAAAAAGAGGGAAAACTTCACAAATCGGCATCATGTCTTGAGAAAAGTCTTAGCTACCAGCAGAACAACAGGCCGGACGAAATAATGATGGATACCATCCGGATGCTGTCAGAGGTCAGAAGCGCACAGGGAGACAGTGAAAAGGCTTACGATCTGTGCGTCCAGGCTCTGGAGACATCAAGAAAACTCTACCGTGATCTTCTGGATAAGAGGCTGATGGAATCAAAAGAAATACTTGAGACCGAGCACCGGGTCAGGGAGGCGAAACTTCTCAGAAGCAAGAACCGCAAGCTTGAGGATCTCTCAGATATGTTGTTATCTCAGAAGGAACAGCTCCAGCTTATCCTTGATTACGTTCCGGCGGTTATAGTGTTCATAAATAATGCAGGAACCGTGATCAGACTGAACAGGTATGCAGCCAGGCTTGTCGGAAAGGAACCCATGGAGCTTGTTGGAGGAGCGGCGGAAGAGTTCTTCGGGTCACTTGGAAGAACTTATGAGAGCTCCTCTTTCAAGGTTGATAGAAGTACTTCAGAGCCCCAGCTGAACAGTGAAGAAACGGTTTCCCTGAAGGATGGGGATCATGTCTATCTCTGTCACCGCGTTCCGTTCAAAGGTATAGAGAGCGCACTCGATGGGTTGGTTGTGTTCGCAGTTGATATTACGGAAGAGAAAAGAGCGGAGCAGAACAGAAAAGAGCTTTCAGAATTCGCCGGTAAGGCAAAAAGACTTGAAAGCCTTGGGTACCTTGCAGGTAGTATAGCTCACGATTTTAACAATCTTCTGGTGGGGATAATGGGTAATGTTGAACTGGTGATCGGTAGAACAGGCGACGCCCAGTCCAGGAATAATCTGGAAAAAGCTTCGGAGAGCGCAAGGCGTGCAGCGTCACTCTGTAACCAGCTGATGGCTTTTTCCGGAGGAGGCGATTTCATCGCGAAACAGCTTGACATTTCCGCAGAGGTCGGGTTCATCCTCAAATCCCTTACGTTCGATCCGGAAGTGCATTTCAGGTTCAGCACCGTCCTGCCGGAAGGGCTGCCGCTGATCAGCATATCGCCCCCCCAGTTGCGTCTTGTGCTGAAGAACCTGCTGGCCGTTCTGGAAGAGAAGGTCAATGAGGGGGAGAATGTTGACATCGTAACCGGCAGGGCATTTGTCGATTCCGAGTACCTGAAGCAAGCGATGCACAATACAGACTTGCCGGAAGGTGATTACCTTTTCATGGAGGTCAGCGCTTTCTCAGACGGATTTTCCAAGGATGAAGTCTGCCGGATGTTCGATCCTTTCACTGGTGGGAACGCTCTCAAGAAAGATCTTAGAATACCCGCTGTTCACGGTATCCTGAAATCACACGGAGGATTCTTGACCTGCGGACTGAAGGGAAACTCGGCAGGGATGATAAAGCTGCACTTTCCATGTTCACCGGAGAGTTCATCCGAGGCAAAGCATCCTCAGCCGGAAACCCGGAAAACGCCTGCCGGCGGTTTCATTCTAGTAATCGATGACGAAGAATCCGTAAGAGAAACAGTGGAATCCATGCTTAATACACTTGGTTACGACGTACTTTCCTGTTCAGGAGGAATCAGCGCCCTGAAGCTGCTGCAGGGAAGAGTTAATGACGTTGCCTGCGTTCTGCTCGACACAACCATGCCGGAAATGAGCGGGCATGAGGTATTAAAGGCCGTAGCAACCCTCTATCCAGACCTGAATGTTGTACTTTCAAGCGGATTTACTGAAAAGATGATAGAAGAATCCAGCAGAAATCCATGTTTCAGGGGATTCCTGAAGAAACCGTATACCATGGATGAATTGCGGAACATGCTGGAAAAGGTGCTGCGCTGAAATATGAAGGTTGAGTAGATGTCTTTCAGAATACGTATTCTTTTCAACGATACAGCGCGGCAGAACGATCTGGCCACCGGGATCGGTTTCAGTGCCCTTATAGGGGATGATCTACTCTTTGATACCGGTAACAACGGCTCAAGTCTTCTTGCGAACATGGGAATTCTTGGTATTGACCCCATGGGAATAAGCACAATCGTTATCTCTCACGATCACTGGGATCATACGGGGGGTATTGATGATCTGCTGGCGGTTGAACCTGGAATAAACGTTTACGGATGTCCTGGATTTGGTGAAGAATTCAGAAGAGGAATCGCTCTGAATGATGGTTTTTGTATACCCTGTTCTGAATACCGGCAGATTGCGCCGGGCATTCTTCTTACCGGAGAGTTGCCGGGCTGCTATAAGGAAGCTTACCTGGCTGAACAGGCTATGGTCCTGGAAACGGAGAACGGTATTTCCATTATCACGGGCTGTGCTCACCCGGGTATAGTTAATATCGTTGACGGAGTGATCGATCACTTCTCTACGGAAAGACTCTACGCCATCATCGGCGGTTTTCATCTGAAACATCATACGGAAGAAGGACTTGAAAAGGTGCTCGAAGATCTTGCAGAAAGAGATATAGCTTTGTTTGCGCCAATGCACTGTACCGGTGAGAAGGCAATCCAGGCCTTTGCAGATAGATTCGGCGCAAAGTGCCTGATCATGGGTTCGGGAGATTCATTTGATATCTAGAAAACAATCAGATAGATGGAGGGGTCAATTGAAACCGATAGTATTACTTTTTATCTTTGCGATCTTCGCTTCCCCCGGTGCTGAAGATCTCATATATCCGGAAGCTCGTATGTCAGATCAGGTTGATGACTACTTCGGAACACTCGTTCCGGATCCCTACAGGTGGCTCGAGGATGTGAGTTCCATTGAAACTCTGGCGTGGATAGCTGCCCAGAACGAGTTATGGAACAGCTTCATCGAGGTTATTCCTCGCAGGAACTGGATAAGGGAGAGGCTTGAGGAACTCTACGATTACCAGAGATACTCTATGCCCTACAGGAAAGGTGAGCGTTACTTTTTCAGCCTTAACGACGGGTTGCAGGATCACTCCTTATTCTGCTATCGCGAAAGCCTTGATGGAGAACCGGTTGTGCTTATCAACCCGAACGAGTTCCCAGAAGACGAAAGATTATCTCTTGCAGGAACCAGTGTGACCGACGATGGCGAGCTGCTAGCCTGGGCAACCAGCGAGAGCGGATCGGACTGGTCCACCTGGTATGTAATGGATATAGAAACACAGGCTGCCCTGAGTGATACAATCCGCTGGACAAAGGGTGGTGTCAGCTGGAAGACCGATAACTCAGGTTTTTACTACACAAGGTACGAACAGCCCGAGGAAGGACAGGAATATCTTGAGCGTAACGAGAACCAGAGGATCTTTTTCCACAGTCTCGAGACCCTGCAGGAGCAGGACAGCTTGATTTACGAGCGACCGGACAAACCCGAGTGGATGATTGGAGCCTATGAGACGGATGATGGCCGATACCTGGTCATCTATATCTATGACACGAACCTTGTAAGGAAAAACGGAATATTTTACATTGATCTTCTATCGGAGGACAGGCAGGTGGTGGAGCTTCTGGGGGATTTCGATGCGGGATACTCAATGATCGGGAACATTGGTGAGGAGTTCTATTTCCGTACCGATCTCGATGCTCCCCACGAGAGGATCATCTGTATCGATATCACCGAGCCTTCCCGCGTGGAATGGAGGGAGGTCGTACCAGAGTCAGAGGAGATACTGGAAGGTGTTTCTATCCTGAATAACAGCGAGTCGTTAATTCTCCAGTATTCATGGGATGCCCTCAGCCGAGTGTATCTGTACAACATCCAGGGTGAATTTCAGAAGGAGCTTGAACTCCCCTGTCAGGGAACGGTCTGGGGCTTCTGGGGTCTTCAGTCTGATACCGAAACATTTTACCTGTTCAGTTCCCTCCTGCATCCGGGAGAGGTGTACAATTACGATTTCGAATCTGGCGAGAGCACTTTCCTCTGGGCACCCGAGATAAACGCGGATCTCTCCGGATACGAGGAAAAACAGGTTTTCTTTGAGAGTCACGATGGAACGATGATCCCGATGTTTCTGGTTTACTCCAGTGACATCGAGCTGGACGGCTCAAATCCTACACTGCTGACCGGCTACGGAGGGTTCGGGGTGTCTATGAATCCCTGGTTCAGCACCTCCAGGCTTGTCTGGCTGGAGATGGGCGGGGTATATGCCGTTCCCTGCATCCGAGGGGGCGGTGAGTACGGCGAGGAGTGGCACCTGGCAGGGATCAAGGAGAATCGCCCGGTTGTGTTCGGTGATTTCATCTGTGCGGCGGAGTACCTGATAGAGGAGGGTTACACCTCGACACCGAAGCTCGCCATCTCCGGGGGCTCCAACGGGGGAACCCTGGTCGCTGCATGCTTGAACATGAGGCCAGACCTGTTCGGCGCGGCTGCTCCCGCCATGGGTGTTATGGATCTGCTTCGCTTTCACCTGTTCACAGTAGGGTGGGCCTGGACCTCCGAATACGGTAACCCCGATGACCCGGAAGAGTTCGAGTTCCTTCTCGATTACTCTCCATACCACAATATCGAACCTGGCATCGAGTATCCGCCGGTTCTGATATCAACTGCAGATCACGATGACAGAGTGGTGCCCGGGCACAGTTTCAAGTACGGGGCAAGGTTGCAGGCTGCTCAGGCCGGAGATGCACCTATCCTGATGTCGATTCATTCAAGAGCCGGGCACGGGGGAGCGGTGGGTCTTTCCGAAAGCCTTGACCGAAGGTCCGACAGTTACGCTTTTTTCTGGCAGATGCTATCGATGGATGAGTAGACAAATCAGGGAAGAAGGGACGCTTTCTTTCGAGCTTCAGCAATCTCCCGCCAGGTGTCATCGATGGTATCCGGTATCCTGATTCTTCCGGTGTCAGGTTTTCGAAACAGTGTCAGGGCGCCAGCGGGGCAGGTGGTGACGCAGAGACCGCAGCCGATGCACCTGATCGGGTCAAACTCCACTTTGTCTCCCGTATCAGTGAATGCATCCATCCGGCACCGTTCGATACATACACCGCAACCTATGCATTGATCACGGTCGAATTTGACGGCAAAGGGGCTGAACACAGCATTAGCCGGTTTCGGATGCCGTATCAGTCTTTTAAGTACTCCGCAGCAGCAGCTGCAGCAGCAGCATATCGCCACGACGTCCCTCGAGTTTGAGGGCTGCAGCACAAGGTTGTCGGCATCGGCCTTTGCGAGGATTTCCAGAACCTCGGAGCGATCGATGGACCGGCCTTTTCCCTCCCTGACGTAGTAATCAGCCCAGTCCCCGAACATCAGGCAGGCTTCCTCCAGGGCATCACACCCCTCACCCTCCATCTTCGCTTCCAGACGGCAGATACAGGGAGCCACAGCGAAGCGGTCCTGGCCTTCCAGCAGTCGTACCACATGCTCGTGAGGATACGCTTCAAGGTGCGGTTCGATACTCTCACCAATAGGTATCGTCCGCATCTG
>CAZUYF010000022.1:9678-16888 GCA_964624675.1 uncultured bacterium | reverse complement strand
CTTATAGAAGCTGCTGTAGACGTATTCGGTAATCTCTTCCCTCTGATCATGGGTGTAATCATGCACGTTCGGATACAGAAGTATCATCCATATCACCTCCATGAATTTTTCAAAATCATCGGTAAAGAATTTGACCCTGTGAGTTTCAATACGAACCTCAGCCTTCTCAAAACCGGTAGTGTTGTGCAGTGTTTTGCCGAATGAGGCAAGATCCTGGTCGTTGCGGCAGCCGAAGAATTTTCCGGCATAGTGGTTGTATAGCCATGTCGTGGAATCCGGCTCCCTGCAGTCTGAAGACATCATAACGGCATGGATAGCCCCCTGTTCTCCCAGGATGGTTCCGTAAAGACTCACGAACAGCTCTGCCCAGTCGGACTCGCTGGAATAGTAGAGAGAGTGATGCAGAGTGATAAGGTCCTGCCTGATTCCTCCCAGTTCCCTGCTGAGAAACAGCTGTGCATCTGCATCGTGAACAAGAACTTTATTGTAATCCGCCTGAATAGTCTTTACATGGTCTATCCAGTGGTTTTTTATGCGTTTGTCGATCACTGAAAGAGGGATGCTGTCTATATCCAGAAGGTACAATCCTCCCCTGAACGCCGCCTCGAGGATCTGAAACTGCGGCTCAGAGCCCGAGCCGATTGAAAGAGCATTAAGAAGACGATCAGCGGGAATCGTCCTGAAGATATTTCTGATCACGCACATCAGCTCTTCCGCTATATCCACCTTGTCACTGCTGTTCTGTGACCAGGTGTTGTCTTCTTCGTACATATCGATTTCTCCGGCGTGGATACCTTTTTCTATCATACTGTTCTTTACGGATTTACTCTTCACAGCTGTACTCTCCCTTCAGATGGAGCCTGGAGGGTACACCAGGAGGCGCATACTCCAGAATAAGATGATCCGTACTTTTCCCGCGGCGTTTAAGCAGAGCTTCCGCGTATGCGGAGCGGGACATTGAATATTTGCCTGAAGCGATTACAAGACCGGATTGCTCCTTTGAGGCAAGCTCGGGCAGGATCCCCGCAAGCCAGTGAATGGGGGTATGATTCCTCCAGCTGTCAACGTACACGGTGCTTACTCTTCCCGAAAGCACATCCTGGGAAAATGTTGTTCTGTCCGATGATGTTTCTCCACAGAGAACAGATGTTCTGACGATCAGAGCATCAGGATCAGCATTCTGCACAAGTATATCCGCAACGAGCTTGGTCCATCCGTAGAATGACAAAGGAACCGCCGGAGAAGCTTCAGTGTATGGAGGGGCTCCGCCGCTGTATACAAGATCCGTTGAGAAGTTAATCAGCCGTATGGCTCTTTCGCAACAGTATGCAGCCAGCGCGCACGGCCACAGCGTGTTCAGAACCCAGCTTTCCGAAGGATTATTCGCACAGAAGGAAGGAGACGACGCTGCGGCTGTGTTCACCACAACATCGAAATCTCTTCCAAAAAGGGCTTTTCTGTCCTCAAAGCGAAGAAGGTCACATCTTTCGGTTCCTCCCACTCCCCTTCGGGATACAGGAATAATATCCCAGATATTCGAGAGATCTTCAAGAATAACAGAGCCCAGTCTGCCCGCGGCTCCGGTCAGAAGAACCCGGGGTTTCTTCAATTACTCCGTCTTTTCTCCGCGAACGGTCACGAAGGTTGCCGTAGCCCGGGCTTTCTCTTCATCACCCTGAAACACCTTTGCTGAAAGCCTCAGAATCGGCCCTCTCCGTTCAACCAGTTCAGCTTCTATCCTTACCGTTTCTCCTGTAAGAACCGGTTTTCTGAACTTAACCTTAATATCGGCAGTGGCGCAGAATCCCGCCACGCTCATCCCGGCATAGGCCATCGCCTCATCAAGGAGAGTGGATATCAAGCCTCCATGAACAACACCGCTATACCCCTGGTGCCGTTTTTCAGGGGTCCAGATAATGGTTCCCTTTCCATCCTTCCCAACCGGCTCCAGCTGCAGCCCGAAGGGATTCTTTTCTCCGCATACGAAACAGTACCGGTCATCATCAAAGATGTCGCTCATTCTGTCACTCCTACAAAAATGCTCCCGGTTCTGAAATAATGTACTTGAAAATACCTTCAGTCCCCACAATTATGGTGCTTGATCCCCCCATGATGGTCTCAAGCGCCTCAAGGGATCGGATGAAACTGTAGAACTCGGGATAGCTGTTGAATGCTTCAGCGTAAATTGCCGCGGCAGTACTGTCAGCGGTTCCTCTTATAGTGAGCGCGGACATGTTCGCGTTGGCGCTGATGGAATCAACCTGCAAATCGGTGTTAGCTATTATGACGTCCGACATTCTTCTGCCCTCCGCCCTGTAGCGGTTGGAGATCCTGTTCCTTTCCGCCTGCATCCGGGCGAAGACGGCAGCCTGGTTCTCCTCCGGAAGGTCGGCCCGTTTGATGCGAACGTCAACGATATAAATACCGTAGTCCTCCGCCATTAGCCTGCACGTTGATGTTACTCTCTCCAGTATGGCTATCCTGCCCTGGGTAGGTACCATTCTCACCAGTTTTATTGTTTCGCGGATCTCTCCCTCCGCATCGATCTCGATATCCTCAAGTGTATCAGAGTAGGTAACGTTGTTTACGAGCCTTACATAATCTCCAAGACCAATGGGATCGTTGGTACTTCTAACTATCTGGATGAGGTTACTGTTTCCAAGTTCCTGCCTGATCATCGAATAGATTATATCGTCCAGCCTGGACAGTGCTCCATTCTCGGTCCTTACCCTCCTGAGAAACAGAAGAGGATTTTCAATTCGCCATCTGGCGTAGCAGTCTACCTGTATGTGCTTCTTGTCCTTTGTAACAACATCTGCGGGTGGATCATCGTACTCGAGAATTCTGTCATCGAATATCTCCACCTGCTGAAGGAAGGGTATCTTGAAGTACAGTCCAGCTCCCTGGCTCAGCGCAACACCCGGAGTATTGAGATCGATCCAGGCCTGAAGATCTGCCATCTGCTCAGGAGTCCTGTTACCTACTATAACGCGAATGGGATTCCCCAGCTGGAGTATTACAGCCTGTTCCATTTCGTTTACCGTAAAAAAAGCCCCCAGTACAACCATAAGAAGAAAGAGTGCCGCCATACCGTAAAGAACATGTTTAAGGCGTCTCATTGTGCACCTCCAACAAGGTTGTAGTGGGTCAGCGCACCCGCGGATTCATCAACAACCGTTATCGTTGCTGTATTGAGCAGGGTTGTAAGGGTTTCGAGGTGAAGTCTTGTAGCGGTTACACCAGGACTTTTTCTGTACTCCTCGGCGACCGCGGTGAACCTGAATGCCTCTCCGATCGCTGTGTTGACTCTGCCTGCGCTGTAACCCATGGCGGTGTTCACCATTACTACCGAATCCGCCAGGGCATTAGGAATCTGCTGATTCCTGTAGCTCTCCGCTTCGTTTATGTAGGCCTGCATATCCTCCCTTGCGGTAGCAACATCCTTGAATGCCGCCGAGACGGGTAGAGGCGGCTGTACATCCATAAGCTGTACGGCGATGATGTTCACTCCCATACCGTATTCGTCCGAAACATTCTGAATCATATCCATTATCAGATTCTGGATTTCAAGTTTTCCGGTTGTCAGTACAGCATCTATCGCGTTGTCTCCTATTACAAGACGTGCGCTGGCTTCGGCAATATCCCTTAGGGTACCCTCAGGGTCGCGTACATTGAAGAGGTAGTCCGTAGAGCTGCTGATTCTGAACTGAATTGTTATGGCGCAGTCGATGATATTCTCGTCCCCGGTGAGCATCTGCGCCTCAGCCAGCATGTCCTTATCGTTGGTGAAGCTGATGTAGCTCTGAGGGTTGTTCGAAAGGGTTCTGAAACCTATTTCTATCCTCTGAACAATGTTCACAGCCGGCTTGTAAACCGTCTGCACGGGCCACGGCCATTTAAAGTGAAACCCGGGTGGATTGGTAGCGGTGTGCCTTCCGAATGTGAGTACCACGCCCTCCTCTTCGGGGCCGACTATGTAAAAGGGTCCGCCCAGAATGATCCAGAGGAACACAACAAGCACAAGTGCCCCCCATTTGATGTGACGGGCATTCATTGTCCCGGTTCGTATTACTTTCATTAAAACCTCCAGATTGCAATTTCAGTTTAGTAGATCGATCTATTACATCTCCTTGAGCTTACGCTGCAGTGTTCTACGTCCTATGCCCAGAAGTTCCGCCGCCCTGGTTCTATTCCCTCTTGTAATCTCAAGGGTCTTTACAATAGCCAGATTTTCAAGTTCTTCAAGGGATACCGGCAGCTCCGCATGCAGCTCCTGCGTTTCCCCGGATGGCAGATCCGCTATCTCCGAAGGCAGATCTACAATATCTATGACGCTTCCGGATATGATAAGAAGGCTTTCCATAAGATTTCGCAGCTGACGGACATTTCCCGGCCAGCTGAATGCTACAAGGTGCTCCAGTGCTTCTGAGGTTATCTCCGGAAGGGGAAGGTTATGCTTCTCCGCAGCCTCTCTCAGAAATGACATCGCGAGCATGGGGATATCCCCTTTTCTGGATCGGAGGGGCGGCAGGTGAATTTCGATCACCTTCAAGCGGTAATAGAGATCTCCCCGGAATGTACCCTTCCTGACACCAGCCTTTAGATCGCTGTTGGTTGCCGCTATCAGCCTTACGTCAACCGGCCGGGGTTGATTACTTCCAAGTCTTGTGACTACATTCTCTTCAAGTATCCGGAGCAGTTTAACCTGTACGTCCGGTGGGATCTCCCCTATTTCGTCCATAAGCAGAGTTCCGCGGGAAGCAGCTTCGAATTTCCCTTCCCTCGATCTTTCCGCTCCTGTATAGGCTCCCCTTTCATGTCCGAAGAGTTCGTCTTCAAGAAGGGTCTCGGGTATTGCGGAGCAGTTGAGAGCTACGAAAGCTCCCGTTCTCCCGCTGAGAGCATGGATATATTTCGCTAGAACATCCTTGCCTGTTCCGCTCTCCCCGGTTATAAGCACAGTGACCTTCACTGGAGCAACCCTGCTGGCTTTTTTAACTACATCGCCCATGACGCGGCTCCTGTAGAGAAGGGGGGGGAGGTCTTCTTTCCCCGTTGACTCGGAAGATGACCTGCCTTCGATGGATTTTATCGAAAATGAGAATGCCCTCTGGATAGCTGCTTTCAGGGATTGTTCTCCTTCAATCTGAAGGATGACATCTACTGCCCCGGATTTCATCCAGCTGATGGCGTCCTCGGCACTTATGTTCTTCCCATAGATAACTATCCCTGTGGCAAGGTTAGCTTTACGCAGGGTTTCAAGGAAACCGGAAATATTCATGTCGCCTATACTTGCGGAAATAATAACAGCATTCACCGATCGTGATCGTATCTTCCGCAGGGTCTTTCTGGCATCTGGCTGGATGCTGGCGCTGTAACCCATGGCGGATACTCTATTCTTTAGACTCTGAGCCCTTTCCGAATTCTCATCGGCAATAAGAACTGTGCCTCTTCCGAGAGCGGTAATCAATGTTATTCCCTTTCCATCATGAAGAGCTTAGGACGTCATTCTTCGGCAGGTTTCTTCAATAGAAGAAACGGAGGCATGATCAGAGCATCAATACCTGTTCCATAGAAGCATCTTACTGCATCAACCGGCGTTGCGACAATAGGCTCTCCTTTGATGTTGAATGATGTATTAAGAACCACAGGGACTCCTGTTCTTCTGTAGAACGATTCTATAACATCATAATAGAACGGATTTGTTTTCCGGGAAACAGTCTGAACCCTCGCAGTTCCATCAACATGTGTAACGGATGGGATCTCCCGTATCTTTTCAGGAAATACGGGATAGGTTTTAATCATGTAAGGAGCTTTGCCGCAGCCTTCAAAATACTCTCCGGAATGTTCTTCAAGGCAGCTGGGACAGAAGGGCCTGAAGGGTTCTCTGTGCTTAACAACACTGTTCACAATATCCTTCATGTCATCCCTTCTGGGATCTGCAAGGATTGACCTGTTCCCGAGAGCCCTCGGTCCGAACTCCATTCTACCGTTAAACAGCGCCACTATTTTTCCCTGTTCGATCAATTCCGCAACCTTGTCCGGAAGATTATCCGGTCTTTCCCATGACAGCCTGGCCATCCTCATAACATCCAGTATCTCTTCCTCTGTGAAGGAAGGACCCAGAAACACGCCTTCCGGTTGTACCAGCGGTATTTCCGGGTAGAACTTTCTGTGAACCTGCAGAGCTGCCCCTATAGATGTTCCCGCATCATGAGATGCCGGAAAAGGATAAACCTCGAGAAAACCGGCCTCTCTTTCGACAAGGCCGTTCATCACGCAGTTAAGTCCGACTCCGCCGGAAATGACCAGTCTGTCCATTCGGGAGATATCCTTCAGGTAACGGGCCATTGAAAGTACCGTCTCTTCCAGAGCCCTCTGGGCGGAGCAGGCTACGTTCTTATGCAGATCGGTTATTTCAGATCCGGGAAGCCTCGGAGGGCCTATTACTTTCAAGACAGACGGGGAAAAACTTGATTCGTGCACCCCTCTGTGGATATCAAGCATCCGAGTATTTACACTTATTCTACCCTGGTTGCTGCTGATGATTTTCCGGAAAATATCAAGAAACTCCGGCTCACCGTAGCTGGAAAGCCCCATTACCTTGTATTCGTCGTTGTCCGGAATGAATCCAAGGTGTCTGGTCACCGCACTGTAATAGATTCCAGGGGAGCCTGGAAATCTTGAAGAGGAATGAATAGTAAATCTGTTGTTTCCGTAACTGGCCAGAATGCTTGTATCCCTCTCCCCTACACCATCTATTGTCAGAACGGCGGTACTATCAAATCCAGAGAAGAAAACAGCTGCTTCGGCATGCGCCATGTGGTGCGGTGCGAAACTGACAGGAGCGGCAAGCCCGGCACCGAGATGAGAACGGGCTGTTCTGCCTATGTCCTGCATCCTCCGGGCACCGTTCAACTGTGAAAGAAGGAAGTGAATCCCCCCCCTCTTAAGAAGGTAATGCCTGCTGTAGGAAATGTTCTCCCGCATTATAAGAGAGGGAAGCATGTAGAAAGCTATATGATCTATCTGATCGGACGTTATCGATGCTTCTGCAAGAACGTACTCTATGGCCTTCTCAGGATATCCAGGGTAATGTTTGATCCTTCGGAATCTTTCCTCATCTGCCGCCGCCACAAGCTGTCCGTCAAGAAGGAGAGCAGCTGCCGCATCGTGCTTGTAACAGTTTATGCCAAGAATTGCTGTCATT
>CAZUYF010000022.1:0-9578 GCA_964624675.1 uncultured bacterium | reverse complement strand
GCCGGTGCTGCCCACATATCCGACAATGTCACCTTTTTCCAGTATGGATCCCTCCCGGATACCATCGGCTACACCTTGCAGATGTAGGAATATCTCACTGTATCCGCTTCCTATTCCAATCTCAATACAGTTCCCGTTATAGTCCCGATTCCAGTTCAATCTGGTCACCTGACCGCCTTTGCAGGTTCGGACAGGGGTTCCTTCCGGGGCTTTGTAATCAACTCCGGTATGATAGTGATCGCCTCTGGGTTCGCCGTATGGGCCTGTCATTTCCTCAAAGGTGGTTATTGGCATATAATTAAGCAGTTTCATCACTTCGGTACCATCGGAGTAGTAGCGGGAAGGGTAATTGTCTCCGGTCATTCTGAAACTATAAACCGAAAAAGGAGAGTTCGAAGTTCCTTCCCGTGGAACATATCTCAGCGCAATTACCTGATTCTCCCTTCCGGTTTCCCCCAGAAGTACATAGAGGGAATCACCGGCATTCATACCGTTCCAGGGATCGGAATCCCACCACATGCACCGGACTATGTGCGCTCCCAGAATATCCGGGGCTTCAACCTTATCCCTCAGACTTGCGTATATCGAACCGTTGATCTGCAGAGCGATTCGTACCCAGGGACATTCAATCGAATCGGGTTCGACCGGCACAGCAGTTACGACCGAATCAGGTATAAACAGGGTATCGGTTTCTGAAAATATCACTGTATCCGCAAGAGATAGAGTGTCAGTGATCAGGATTGAGTCATCCCGAACGATGTCCTCTGCCAGAATAACTATTTCACCGTCTTCCGGTTCTCCTCCGCAGGATAGCACGAGTGAAACTGCGAGAAGGAGCATCGATAATGTCAGGATACTTGAAGTGAATTTTCTTTTGTTCGTCAAAATGTTGACATCCATCAGGATTATGTTACCTTATCAGTAATATGAATAGCAATAATACGAAGAAAAATAGAATACTGGTAATCGATGATGAAGAACATATTACATCTCTTCTTAAAGAAACGCTTGAACTTTCCGGATACATTTGCGACACAGCCGAGTGTGGAAAAGAAGGTCTTCGCAAGCTCAGAAAATCGAACGGCTATGATCTGCTGATAACTGATATAAGATTGCCGGATATATCCGGGCTTGAGATCCTTGAATTAACGGGGAAGAAGTACCCTTTTCTACCGGTAATAGTGATCACCGGTTTTGCCACCATCGAAAGTACAAAAGCGGCACTGAGGATGGGGGCTATGGATTATATCCCCAAGCCTTTCACCACGGGTACTGTGCTCTCTGCAGTCAACAGCGCCATTCACGCATCATTCACTCGAATAAGGGGCAGAAGATTCCGGAAGATAGTATACAGAAGCCATATAATGGATCAGGTAATGGAACTGGTAAGCAAGATTGCGAAGACGGACAGCACTATCCTTGTCACAGGAGAAAGCGGAACCGGAAAGGAGCTGATAGCACGGGCAATTCACAGTAATTCCCTGAGATCTACTCAACCTTTCATATCGGTTAATTCCGGTGCCCTTCCGGAGGGACTTCTCGAAAGCGAGTTGTTCGGTCACATCAAGGGGGCTTTCACAGGTGCTACTTCCACAAATCACGGACGGTTTCGTGTTGCTGACGGGGGGACGCTTTTTCTCGATGAGGTGGGAAACATGAGCCCTGCCATGCAGGTCAAGCTCCTGCGTGTACTTCAGGACGGCGAGTTTTCACCAGTCGGGAGTTCTGAAATCCTTACCACCGATGTCCGGGTGATCACGGCCACCAATATTAACCTCGAAGACGCAATGAGTAAGAATGAGTTCAGGGAAGACCTTTACTACAGGCTCAATGTCATTGAAGTTCATGTGCCCCCCCTGCGGCATAGAACGGATGATATTCTTCCTCTGGCAGAACACTTTCTCTCAAAACAGATTGGCTCCGAGAAGGGGGATTCATGTGCATTGAGTTCCAATTCCGCGTCCATTCTTCTCTCGTATCGCTGGCCGGGGAACGTCAGGGAACTGGAGAATGCTATGGAGCGGGCCTGGGTTCTTTGCGAGAACAGTGTAATATTGCCAAAGGATCTCCCCGGAAGGATGATACCCTCAGCTGACAAGCCACCTGAAATACATACCTCCAAAGACGGAATCCAGTTGGATTCCCTATTGGATAATATCGAGAAGCACTATATCATTAATGCACTGAAGCGGAGCAAAGGGAACAAAACTCATGCAGCAGGGCTGCTTGGCCTTAAACGGACCACCCTTCTCGCGAGGATAAAAAGCCTTGGAATAGTAAACGATACAGGCAGGAACTGAATGACTGCGAAGGCCAGAATTCTGGTAGTGGATGATGATCAGGAGGTAAGATCCTTCTGCAGAGAAATCCTAGAACTTCAGAATTTCACAGTCGAGGAGGCCGAGAATGGGGCGAAAGCCCTGGAAATCCTTAAAAAAACCTCCTTCAGTCTGATACTAAGCGATATAATGATGCCTGATATCAGCGGTCTTGACCTTGCGTCAAAAGTAAGGGACAAATATCCTGACACTTTCGTGATCCTGGTTACAGGACATGGTTCAATTGATTTAGCAAAGGATGCCATTCAGCGGGGCGCTTTTGACTTTATTACAAAACCCTTCAAAATTGAGGAGCTCAATCAGACAGTCGTCAGAGCCCTTGAAGTGCGGGAAAAACACCTTTCAGTTCTCCCTTCTCCTGAACTGAAGGACCTTTACGACCTAACCGTCAATATCGACGTCTCCAAACAGTCCATTCAGGCATATCTGGACAACCTGGCCAGCAGCCTGAAGAACACTTTCAGAGGAGACTCTGCAAGAATATACCTGTCCAGAGAACCCGGTGAGGTTTCCCTTCTCAGAAATACAGGTTCTGGAAAAGAGGAGCTTCTAAGCGAAGATATATGGGAGTCTGCATGCAAAGCGACCATCGAAAGCAAGGAGGGTTATCTGGCAGATGAGGACGCAAAACACATGCTTTCGGGGAAAACCGGAGTGTTCTCTCTCATGGCTGTACCAATTCCCAGCCCGGAGGGCAACCTTGGAGTATGCATGGTTGCAAGGTCTCGTATTCCCGCACCCTTCACTACAAGAGATCTTAAGCTCATGGGACTGTTTTCTGCTCAGGCAGGCAATCAGCTTACTAATTACAGTATGGCTTCCTATCTCAGAGAGCAGGCCGAAAATCTTGAACAGGTTAATATCCTGGCCGCGGAGTTCACTTCTTCCCTTGATACAAGCCAGGTTCTTTCCTCGATAAGCCGCGGGTTGAAAGCTATGGTTGAATTTGACCTTTTCGGAATATTCCTCAGCGGAAAGGATATGATACCTCTCAGTTACATGCTGGTAAGATCAGATCTTCCCGATGATGTTCTTAATACAGAATTTCGTACTATTCTAGAGAAAACACAGAACAAAACAGATGTCAATCTATTCCTTGATAGCGGAATCAGGGATTCATTCGCCAGCGTAAGAAGCTCCGACTGGCAACGTTCCCCTGTAGTGGATATCCTCGACCTTGGTGAGTTCAGTTCCTTCAGGGGAATGATAGTTCTTGCAAACTGGTCAGAGAAAAAAATCTCCGCCAGAACTCCGTCTTACGTACCAATACTCATAAGGCACGCGGCCGCGGCTGTAAGCAATGCGTACCTGTTTGAAACAAGCGAGAGGAACTATATCCAAGCCATCTCAGCTCTTGCCACCGCAGTGGACGCGAAAGACCCCTATACTCACAATCATTCCAGGAACGTAGCTGCGTACATCACCCGTATCGCCGCACAGATGAAACTTCCTTCCAGAGAGATCTCCCTGCTGAATAACGCCGCACTGCTTCATGATATTGGTAAAATAGGCATCCCTGAAATAATACTTAACAAGGAAAGCTCCCTGACGGAAGAGGAGTACCATATCATCAAAACTCACCCGGAAGTAGGTTACAATATTCTCAGGCCAGTTACCGCATTCGGAAGTTTCATAAACACAGTAAGATACCATCATGAGAGATACGACGGAAAAGGTTATCCAGCAGGGCTTTCTGGTGAAGATATCCCTTTCCATGCCAGAATGCTCGCTGTTGCTGACTGTTTCGATGCAATGACTTCGGACAGGGTTTACAGAAAATCACCAGGTGTTGATTTCGCAATCAAGGAAATCAGGGAAAACAGCGGAACTCAATTTGATCCAGACATCAGCGATGCGATTCTTTCCATTCTAATATCAAATACACCTGAAGATATTGTTGCCGATTACATCTCTACGGGATCGAACCAGGTTATATTTTCATAGTTGAAAATTGTATATGAGAAAGGAACGCAGATGCCGGATATAATTGATATTCACGCACGTCAGATCCTCGATTCCAGAGGAAACCCCACGGTTGAGGCCGAGGTCTTTCTTCTGAATGGAGGATGGGGAAGAGCGGCGGTTCCCAGTGGAGCCTCAACGGGAGAACATGAAGCTGTTGAGTTGAGAGACCAGGGTAACGCCTACGGTGGAAAAGGTGTCCTGAGAGCTATTGAAAACATTGAACGGATAATTGCTCCGGAAATATGCGGTCTTTCTGCAATAAACCAGGCGGCAATTGATGAAATAATGATCCAGCTTGATGGAACCCCCAACAAAGGCAATCTGGGAGCTAACGCCATGCTGGCTGTTTCAATGGCCGTATCCAGGGCGGCAGCAAGCCACCTTGGGCTTCCGCTGTACAGGTATCTTGGCGGTCCGGGAGCAAGGCATCTTCCCATACCTTTCATGAATATTCTCAACGGCGGACAGCATGCTTCGAATCCTATCGATCTGCAGGAATTCATGATAGTCCCTGCAGGATTTGACAGTTTCAGCAGAGCCCTGCAGGCGGGAACCGAGATATTCCATGCCCTGATGCGCAGAGCATCCTCTATGGGCCTTTCAACTTCCGTAGGTGATGAGGGGGGGCTGGCTCCTGATCTGCCTTCCAATAAAGCCGCTCTCGAGCTAATCGTTGAAAGCATAACGGATGCAGGATACAAAGCGGGTGAAAATGTCTTTATCGCTCTTGATCCAGCTGCAAGCGAGTTTTACAGAGACGGCCTGTATTTCATGCATGGATGCGATCCAGATGGTCTAACATCGGAAAAGATAGTGGATTACTGGAGAGATCTCATTGAGGAATTTCCTATTGTAAGTATCGAAGATGGCCTGGCGGAGGACGATTGGGAAGGTTGGGTAAGGATGAACCGTCTTCTCGGTGACAGGATACTTATTATCGGGGACGATCTTCTAGTAACCAGTGAGGAAAGGTTATCACGGGCTATAGAGTCCGCTGCGGCCAACTCGATCCTGATAAAACTGAACCAGATCGGAACGGTCACTGAAACGATGAACACTGTGAATCTGGCCCATAAGAATGGCTGGAAGGCGGTCGTGAGCCACAGAAGCGGTGAAACGGAGGATACTTATATCAGTGATTTCTCTGTTGCCATGAACACTGACTTTTTGAAAACCGGGTCCGCCTGCAGAACGGAGAGAGTTGCCAAGTACAATCAGCTGCTGCGAATAGAGGAAGAGCTTGGAGCTCAGGCAGTCTTTAGAGGAGCTCACTTTTTCGAAAAGGGCAGAGGGGAGTAATTTGACGCAGCGAGGTAACGGCAACAGAAGATTATTTTACGTAATACTTGTTTCTGTTTTTGTTATCGTTGCAGCGATTCTCGTCTTCAACCGGCATGGATTCATTGCTCTGGTCGGACTCAAGGGGGATGTTGACCGGGTCTCTCTATCGATCGATAGCCTGACTGCAGAGATTGATTCTCTTCAACTGGAGATAGAGCTGCTCCAGAGCGATTCTACCTATCTGGAGCGAGTGGTAAGGGAAATTCTAGGCTGGGGCAGGGAAGGTGAACACATTGTGAGATTCACTGAGTCCGATTCAACGGGAGCATCCTTCTGAGTTCCGTAGAATTCAAATGCAGAATCTCTTCAGTTGGGAGGAGAGGGGTCACTATTATTGATGAAAGCGGCCTCGAAACGGGAGCAAGAGTAGTCGGGCGCGTTTACCACGAAACAAAACCGATCACAGGTGATTATGCTGTTGCAGTTACAACTTCTGATATACCGCTTGTTGAAAAGATCCTTCCAAGAACAGGAGTCCTTCAGCGTACAGCATCGAGCGGCAAATCAACCCAGACAATCGCTGCGAATGTGGACATGGTCCTTATTGTCACCTCGATTAAACACCCTGAATTCAGTGACGGCTTTGTATGCAGGGCTCTTGCAGCGGCCAGCTGGAAGGAATTGACAGCTGTTATTGTGCTTAACAAGATGGATCTCTGCGACCAGCAGGATGAAGAACTGAAAAGCAGAATTCAGGCCACGTACGACCGGGAGATAACAGGTTATCCTCTCTTCCCTGTCAGCTGCATAACGGGTCGCGGCACGGCTGAACTGCTCAAACACATAAGGGGAATGACAATAGTCATGACGGGACCGTCCGGAGCGGGAAAAACATCACTTGTGAAGTACTACAATCCATCCCTTGACGTAAGGATAGGTTCCCTTAATCCCAAGACCAGCAAAGGCAAGCATACGACGGTTGCCTCCAAACTGATCCTTCTTAAAGAGAGTACTGCCGTTATCGACACTCCCGGTTTGAGAATGTTCTCCATTGATCATATTCCCAAGAATGATTTGCAGTTCTGTTTCCCTGAATTTAGAAATTATCTGGGTGATTGCAGATTTCGAGACTGTCTGCACCTTTCCGAGCCCGGATGCGCAGTAAAATCAGCAGTTGAAAAGGGATCGATATCGAAAATACGTTACGGGAAATACATCGATTTCATGAATGAAAAGAATACGTAGATCAGCGCCTTTTCCTTCTGAAGGAAACATCCCCCCTGATCTCTTCAAACAGTTTGCGCCATGGCTCCCACTGTTCAGGCCTTTTCTTCTTCACATCCCGCAGATTCTCCCTGGCTATCAGGAACCCGAATAATGAAATGAAAGCCAGAAGGAACACTTCCAGCAGTATAAGACTTCGTTTGGGTCTGCTCTTCCAGCCGGGATGACGGGGCGGGTCGAGAACCCTTATTGACTGCTGTTCCCTCCCCTCGGCCACTACTGCCTGCTGCAGGCTTAAGTTGGCGCCGGCAGACATTCTCAGAGCCATTTCATAATCCGCTCTCAAACCAGCGTATTCGTACTGAATAGTCGAATACTGACCCGGGGACATCGAAGTCAGGATATCCTCGTAACCTTCTGCCGGATTTCCGGTTTCAAGCATTCTGATTACATCCAGAAGTTCCTGGGCCCGCCGTTCCATCAGAAGAGCCGTTGAGCTGTATCCACCGGAGATACCTGCCCGTATGGCAGACGCATCGGTGATAAGAGTTATGTACTGTCTTTTGAGTTCTGCGATGTTCTCAATAAATACCAGTAATTCCTGATCCGGATTCATAATGCCATGCACTTCCTCAAAAATCTGCAGTCTAACTATGCTAACGTTCAGCAGACTGTCCGCGTTTCTCATTCGTATTTCAAGGAAAGCCGTTGTCTGTCTTAGCCTGCTGACGTTGATTTCATTGTTAATACTGTCAAGCGTAGCAATAATGGATTCGGATACTTCAACTGCATACCAGGGATCTCCAGCGGTAAACTCTATTCTCAGAAATCCTGATGGAGTTACACTCGTAGAGTAGTTCTCTGTGAATTTCAGCCTGGCCCAGTAAAGCCCCAGGTGGTTGTTCTGATCGTAAATTTTCCTGAGATTTGTTGAATCGATAAATGCGGTTGACAGAATCACATGCTCAGCGAGTGATCTGCTTTTCAATATTTCTTCGAAAACGTCCGACATTGTGGTCATAAGGGGCAGAGAGAATCCCATACCACCGCTGAAGTAACCTGCAAACTCCGAAAGACCAAGACCGGCAATGGAAAGGCCGGAAGCTGACTGGTCCTCGGGCGGCATTATCACAGAAACTACAGTGTATTTTTTCTTCAGCATGAAAGTAATGACAACTGTGGGGATCATTACGATAAGAAGCGCCTTAACAAGGAACCATCTGTTCTTAAGAATAAGATAGAGGTACCACAGGGGTCGTTTTCCTTCGCTCATATCAATCCAGGCTCTTCCATGCGATAACTATCGACGCTATGCTGGTGAAGATCAGAAGAGGATCCTGCCAGCCTACGAATGCCTTTCGGGGAACAACGATGGCGGCTCCGGAAGGAACTACCGGAATATCACGAATCCCTATCTCTCTTCCGTCTGCCAGTACTACTTTGATCCCGGATTCCCGCGCCTCTCTTTCAAGCCCTCCAGCCTGTGAGATGTAGAAGAAAGCTCCCATCCCCGCGGTATGCGAATACACTCCGGGGGTGTGAACAAACCCGGAAACGGTCACCACCGGTGGTATCCCGGGACAGACCACTCTGTCCCGCGGAAGAAGCTCAGGGTCTATCGAAGGATCATCCAGCGGGGCTCCTATTTTTTCCTCATTACCGTCTGGAAGAGTTCTCATAATGTAACAGCTGTCCCTGGATGCCCATGTTCTCGTTCCGCCAACCCTCTGAACAAGACCGCTTACGGTTTCCCCGGGTATGTACTCCACTGTGCCTCTGTTGCTTCCGGACCATGCCGTATATTCCGCAGAGCCTCCATAGGCGGCCGCGAAAGAACCTGACATTTTCACAGCGCCCTCTATACTCACAAATTCATCCGCCTGGGGTATGTGGACTCTGTCTCCCTGAGAGAGAACAGGATTTGACTGCATGGAGCCATTGAGGAGAAATTCGGTAATATCAACTTCTGCTGTGTCACCATTCGAGTGTACTATCTGAATTGAGGTCCAGCTTCCGGCGGATGCTATCCCCCCGGCCAGATCCAGCAGGTCCGTCAACCTGCTGGCTCCGCTGACATCGTATATACCCTGGATGGCCACCTGACCTGTAACGGGAACCCTGAACGTTCTGATAACGGCAAGTCCTGCCATTCCGCGGAGACCGGGATATTTCGCAGCAAAACCGGCTTCAATGATGTTGGTTGCCTCGTAAAGCCTGAGCCCGGCAACCAGCCAGGCACCCGTTGAAGGGACAACAGCGTAACCGTCTGGTGTGATCGTCATATAGAGAATGGATCCCTCCGGATTGCTGATCAGCATAGCCGGTCCCGCCCCCTGTATGGAAAACCAGAGAATATCACCCGGACCTACAACGTACTCCGCAGGATCGATCTCCTCGATCATGGGTACCGTAGGCATAAACTCAGTCGTTTCTCCAGTGGCAATCAGAAGCAGAAGTAGAATGATCATTATTGCTCCATCTAAAGGAGGCTGGCCACCATAAGGGCTTTTATGGTGTGCTTTCTGTTCTCAGCCTCATCCCAGACAACCGAGGATTTGCCCTCTATAACATCCACGGTTACTTCATTACCCTTCACCGCAGGCAGACAGTGCATGAAGATAGCTCCGGGGTTGTCCGTCAGTTCCATCATATCGGAGTTGACTCTGTAGGGTTCCAGAAGCTTTATTCTTTCGGCGGCCTTGTCCTCTTCGCCCATGGATACCCACACATCGGTGTATATCACATCAGCTCCGGGTACGGCCTCTTCAA
>CAZUYF010000021.1:1220-16890 GCA_964624675.1 uncultured bacterium | reverse complement strand
CCATTCTCGTTTACAAAGGATATCTGATCGCGCGTATGCAAGGTTCTTGGCAGCTCATCTATTCCGTAGACAAGCAGATGGCTGTTCTCCTCTGAGTCCTGGAGCTCAGCTCCTGCAAGTACAAAAAGAGAGGAGTTCCAGCCTCCGAAATCCCTTTCCCTGGCATCCAGCGTGTTGTGATCATTTATTCCCAGAATATCGACCCCTGCGGATGAAGCTATCCGAATAACATCTTCTATTGAACCTGTCCCATCGGATGCATCCGTGTGAACATGAAGCACCGCTTTTTTCTCTACCAGGTTGAGCATCAAGCGTTCATTCTGGACCAGCGATCTTCTCAACTGACCGGAGCTTCCTTTCGGAGCCGGATACGCCTGCGGAGTTTCATAAGCTCGAATACACCCAGGAATATCAGCGCGGCACCAAGTATGAATATCCAATCGAGAATACCTGGACCGCTGAAGTAGAGGAACCCGCTTACGAATGGCACATATACCGCTGTCAGCACAAGACCGATCGATCCCAGAATGGAAAAGAGCAGTGTCCTGTTGCTGAAGATATTCCTGTTGAAAATAGAGGTAAGTCTGTATCTCTGAGATAGAACGTTCACGAACTGGCAGAAAGCGATTGTAAGATACGAGAGTGTTATTGCCCTCAGGTATGCAGTGGGAAATACAACCATGTCTGCGGGAAAGATCTCTCCTGTCCGGAACATGCTGAGCGCGTAATTGCCGAAAGCAAGTATCCCGATCAATACCCCGAGGAACACCACCTCAAGGGATGTCTGTTTGTTCATTATATGATCGCACTGCTTCCTCGGAGGCACCCGCATTATCCCTTCCACCGAGGGGTCGAAGGTAAGGCAAGTCAGGGGCATGACCTCGGCAAGCAGGTCAATAGCCAGTATCTGAAGGGCAAGTATAGGTATCGCCCAGTCACCAAGTGCAACTGCCGTAAGTCCAAGTATCACGATTACAAGCTCGGCTGCATTAGTGGTCATGGAAGCGAGGACGGTTTTCTTGAGATTGGTGTAGATGGTGCGGCCTTCTCTGACAGCCTCCACCAGCGTGGGAAAGCTGTCGTCAAGAAGTATCAATTCTGCGGCTTCCTTCGCAACATCCGTACCTGTAATTCCCATAGCAACACCAATATCTGCCCGTTTAAGCGCGGGAGCATCGTTAACACCATCACCCGTTACAGCCACCACCTCGTTCTGATCCTCAAGAATATTGACGATTCTGAGCTTGTGTGCGGGGCTTACCCTTGAGAATATCACAGAATCATCCGTCATGAGAATCCGAGTAAGCTCTTCATCGTCAATCTCTTCAAGCTGCTCGCCTGTGAAGACGGGAGGTTCTCCCGATCTGCACAGGCCTATTTCCCTGCCAACCGCCTTCGCGGTAATGGAATGGTCACCGGTCATGATAACTATTCTGATACTGGCCTCACGACAGGCGGCTATCGCCTCTTTCACACCCTCCTTGGGGGGATCGGTCATTCCGACAAGACCGAGGAAGATGACATCCTTTTCTATCTCCTTCAGTACGTAGTCGCTTCCATCCAGCTCGAGGGGGCGGAAAGCGATGGCCAGCACCCTCAGCGCCTGGTTTGAAAACTCCTCGTTAAGGGTTCTGATCCGATCCCTGTCCTCGTCGGTGATGGGTACGGCTTTCCCGTTCCTGTAGATGTACTTTGAAATGGAGAGAACACTGTCCGTCGCGCCCTTCATGGCCAGCTCTACTCTGTCGCCGAACTGCCTTACGGAACTCATCCTCTTCCTTTCAGAATCGAAGGGAAATTCATGGAGCTCCGGATTTTCCTCATCCTCCGTCGGGCTTCTGGTTCCAAGTTTTGTGGACATGGTCACCAGGGCGGCTTCTGTCGGGTCTCCGACGGGATACCAGCTTTTATGCTCCTCATCCGGAGCGTGGATTTCTGCGTTGGATGCCATCGTTCCGGCATCCATCATTATCTCAATATCAGCTATCTGCTCTTCGGTCAGGGTATTGCCGTCCGAATCCAACATGGAGCCCTCAGGCTTATATCCTATTCCGGTAAGCTTGTATTCATTGCCGTCGAACCAGATCTTTGTTACAGTCATTTCATTCTTCGTAAGAGTGCCCGTCTTGTCGGTACATATCACTGTTGTAGAACCGAGAGTTTCTACCGAAGGAAGATTCTTGACTACAGCCGAACGTTCAGCGAGCCTTTTGCTGGCAGCGGTAAGGGCAACTGTTACCTGGGCAGGGAGTGCCTGGGGAACCGATGCAACAGCGACTCCGAGTGCGAGGATCATACTTGTCACGAGTGGAAATCCCTGCCAGAGGGCAACTACGAAGAGTCCGGTGCTGAGGAGAACAACTATCAAGGTCAGCCATTTTGCCAGGATTCCCAATTCCTTCTGCAAGGTGGATTTAACGGTGGCCGTTTCCTGGGTCATGTTGGCGATCCTGCCCATTTCAGTGATCATACCGGTTCGGACGACAACTCCGGTTGCGCTGCCCGTTGCGACCGTGGTGCCCATGAAGGCCATGTTCTCCTGGTCGGATATTATGCATTTGTCGCTGATGGCGTTTGTGCTCTTCTCCTGGGGCATGGATTCACCTGTAAGAGAGAATTCCACCGTACGGAAGTCGAAGCATTCAATAAGCCTTAAATCTGCGGGAATCTTATCTCCAGCTTCAATTTCAACAATATCTCCAGGGACGAGCAGTCCCTGTGTCAGCTCAGTAAGGTCCCCGTTGACCAGTACTTTGGCGGGGGACTGGATAAGCTCTTTGAGGCGCTCCAGAATTTTACTGGCCTTGTACTCCTGAATGAAACCGATAATGGCGTTAATTATAACTATTGTGAACATTATCGCGCCGTCACGGTAACTGCCGATGGCAATTGAAACGATTCCGGCTGCGATAAGCACAAGAACGAGCAGATCCCGGAACTGCTTCAGGAAAATCATCCATTTTGGAACGGTTACATCCGATACTATCTCATTGGGGCCGGTCCGGGAACGGATCTCTTCTGCAGCCTTCCTTGTTAATCCTTTTTTGGAAGATCCGAGGATCTCAAGGGTCTCAAGACCAGTCAGAAGGTAGAAATCGGTGTTCTCAAGAGGTGCTGTTCTGGTACTGTCATTCTGCATCTTATAATTGTTTCCGATCCTTTTGAATAACTGGTCTCACCTGCTGTGATAATCGATATCCGGATTCAGGTGGATCACTTTCTCCGTCGTTTTATCTCCTTGATGACAAATGGGATGATTTCGAAGAGGTCACCCACAAAGCCGACATCGCAGAATTCGAAGATGGGAGCGGTTTCATCCTTGTTAATGGCTAAGATTCTGTCGGATGACTGCATTCCCACCCTGTGCTGAACCGCTCCGGATATCCCGCACGCGATGTAAGTTTTCGGCTGAACGGTTTTTCCGGTCTGTCCAACCTGGTGCGGATACGAAATCCAGCCAGCATCTATTGCAGCTCGGCTTGCGCCGATGCTTCCGTCCAGAAGACTGGCAAGCTCCTGCAGAAGAGCGAAATTTTCAGGGCTTTTCATCCCTCTGCCGCCAGATACAATCACCTCAGCCTCGGATATGTCCACGGAGCCTTCATCAATAGGATTGAATTCCAGTACTTCTGTTCTGCTTGCAAGGTCGGTAAGTGACAGTTCTATCTTCTCAATCACTCCGTCCCTGTTTTCATCGGGATCCATGGCTTTCATAACCCTTGGCCTTACGGTTGCCATCTGAGGCCTTGTGTCCGAACATACGATTGTAGCAAGTATATTCCCTCCGAAGGCGGGTCTTGTCTGAAGAAGGCCACCGGATTCAGGGTCGATTGCCAGTTCAGTGCAATCGGCGGTAAGCCCCGTATTAAGGTTCTTTGCGATCCTGGGCATGAGGTCGCGCCCTGTAGTAGTTGCAGCAGCCAGTACAACCGCAGGCTTTTTCTCGGTGATCAATCTTTCGGCAATTCGGGAGAACGGTTCTGTCCTGAAATGTCTAAGCTGAGCATCTTCCGCAAAATATACGGTATCTGCTCCGTAACTGATGAGTTCTGCAGGCCAGTTACCGGCTTCTTCAGTCAGGAGAACCACCGATACGGAGCTTTCGTCAGCTTCGGCCAGCCTTCTGGCCTCTCCAAGGAGTTCCAGTGTGCTGTGGTCAATCGTGCCGTCACGCTGTTCAGCAAGCACCATAATGCCCGAATACTGATCTATCTCGGTTTCACCCGTTTCACCGGTCCTGATGATTATAGCTCCGTAGGAACACGATGATTCGCAGGCGCCGCACAATGTACATTCATCACTGATAACGGCCAGGGAATCCTCCATTGCGATGGCCCCGAATGGACATGCAGGCACACATACACCGCATCCTACACAGGTCTCCTTGCGTACTTCAATACTTGCCATTACGGAACCTCCAAGCCAAGGAGTGTATCGACCAGGAGTTTTGCAAGCTTCTCGGATTCACCATGATGAATTTCTCCATTTGAAATGATCTCAGGAGTTGTGATCGAAACGACCTTAGTGGGTGATCCGTCGAGACCAACCTCATTCTCGGGAAGTTCAAGATCTTCCCTGCCCCAGACAGGAATCTCGATTTTCCGGGATTTCATTTTCCCTCTGAGGGAGGGAAGTCTCGGAGTGTTGGCGTCTTTCAGTACAGTGATAACAACAGGAAGAGAGGATCTGATCACCTCGCAGCCACCTTCAACGTAGCGCTCCGCAACAATACTGTCCTGGTTCAGTTCTCGAACGAAACCCACGAAGGTAACCTGGGGCCAGTCAAGAGAAGCTGCTATACTGGGGCCTGTCTGGGCAGTATCTCCATCTATAGCCTGCTTACCGGTCATGACGATGTCTACATTACCAATTTTCTCCACAGCCTTTGCAAGGGTATGGCTGGTCGCCCAGGTATCAGCCCCTGCAAATGCCCTGTCGGAAAGAAGAACTGCCTCATCAGCTCCCATGGAAACCGCTTCCCTGAGAACTGCTTCAGCCTGGGGTGGTCCCATTGTTATAACTGTGACTGTTCCACCCATTTCGTCTCTCCACTTCATGGCTTCCTCAAGGGCATACTCGTCGAAAGGGTTCAGTATGGAGGGAATCCCCTCACGTATAAGTGTACCCCGCTCTTCATCAATCCGAACCTCAGCGGTATCCGGAACCTGTTTGACTGCAACGACAATCCGCATTTTACTACTTCCCCTTGGCGGCAGTTTCCTTAATCAGTGCAGAAGCTATCACGCTGCGCTGTATCTGGTTCGTACCTTCATATATCTGAGTGATTTTTGCGTCCCGCATCATTTTCTCAACGGGATACTCCTTCATATAGCCATAACCGCCCAGAATCTGAACGGCATCTGTTGTAACCTTCATAGCTACATCACTGGCAAATACTTTTGCCATCGCGGATTCCTTCTCGAATTTTCTTTCCCCGGCATCTATCATCTTTGCTGTACAGTAAACCAGAGCCCTTGCAGCTTCAACCTGTGTGGCCATATCCGCAAGCATGAACTGAATTCCCTGGAAAGAGTCTATCCTCTGACCGAACTGTACCCTTTCAGAGGCGTACTTTGCTGCCTCATCGAGAGCCCCCTGTGCAATGCCAACAGCCTGTGCTGCTACTCCCGGACGTGATGTGTTAAGGGTTTTCATTGCAACTATGAATCCATAGCCTTCTCTCGCTATTATATTCTCAGCGGGAACTCTGCAATCCTCGAATATCAGTTCCATGGTCGAGGATGCTCTGATACCCATCTTATCCTCTTTTTTGCCGTAGCTGAATCCGGGGGTACCCTCTTCAACTATGAAGGCTGTAAGTCCCCTTGCTCCTCTGGATGGATCGGTCTGGGCGATGACCGTGTATATCTGTGCTTCACCGCCGTTTGTAATCCACTGCTTGGTTCCGTTGAGTACGTAGCTGTCACCGTCTTTCACAGCTTTTGTCTTTACTCCTCCTGCATCACTTCCGGCTTCAGACTCTGTGAGTGCGAAAGCTGCAAGGTTCTTTCCAGAGGCAAGGTCGGGAAGGTATTTCTTCTTCTGTTCTTCGGATCCTGAGATGAGTATAGGCATAGCTCCCAATGCGTTGGCGGCAAACGATACAGCAACACCTCCACATGCCTTGCTAAGCTCCTCAGTTGCAACGGCAAGAGCCATCGAACCTCCGCCGAACATTTCTGCTGACCCGCCGTAAGCTTCCGGAATGTATATGCCGCAAAGATCACTGTCGGCCATAACTTTAATAATCTCACGTGGAAACCTGTTCTCCTCATCCAGCTCTGCGCGAACAGGAATTATGTACTTCACAGCAATTTCAGCGCAAAGATCCTTTATATCATTAAGTTCTTCTGAAAGATAATAATTCAACCTAAACCATCCTCTCGAGTTTTTTCAATGCGCCCTCAGCAGCCTTTCTACAGGCTGCCCTGCGGGTAGCTCCGGTTCCCCTCCCAGCATATTTTCCTTCAATTCTGACTGTAATCGTGAAAACAGGATTATGATCAGGACCGCTCCGGCTGGTCAGTAAGTATTCAGGAAGCTTCAGTCCCTCTGACTGACAATACTCCTGAAGCTCACTGCGGGCATCTGACAGTGGGCCTTTATCATCCGACTGCTTCAGAATCTCTCTTGTAATGAATTCCCTGGCTGTCTGAAGTCCTGAATCTATATACATAGCGCCGATCACGGATTCAACAACATCGGCCGTCAAGGATTCAAGTGCACCGCCAGAACTCACAAAACTCTTTCCTACATAAGCCAGACTGTCAAGACCCAGCCTTCTGCCGTGCTTTGACAAATTACCTTTCTGAACGATCCTTATCTTCCTCCTGGTCAGAACTCCCTCTGGGTCATCCGGAAACTCCGTCAGGAGATACTCCCTCGTTACAAGTTCCAGAACGGCATCACCCAGAAACTCCAGTCTTTCATAATCGTTTCCGGGACAGCTTGAATTTGTGACGGAACTGTGAGTCAGTGCCTTTTCAAGAAGCGTGCGGTCGCTGAATCGGTATTTCAGAATCTCCTCAGCCTCAGACACCGGATCACCGGTCATAAGATTACTCTCCTGAGTACTTCTTCAGGGCAATCGTAACATTATGCCCGCCGAAACCCAGAGAATTTGAAAGGGCGTACATGATATCGGCTTTCCTTGCTTTTCCAGGTATATAATCGAGATCACAGCCTTCATCAGGATTCTGCAGAGTGGCGGTTGGAGGCAAAATGCCGTCCCGCAACGCGAAAGCGGTGAATATCGCCTCTACTGCACCGGCAGCCCCAAGCATGTGTCCGGTAACGGACTTGGTGGAGGATACAGGGGTTCTCATAGCGTTCTCGATGCCAAGCGCCGTTTTTATGGCTTTTGTTTCGTTAATATCGTTCAGGAGTGTGGATGTTCCGTGGGCGTTGATATAGCCGACATCCTCCGGCTCTATCCCGCTATCCTGCATGGCAAGCTTCATTGCCCTTGCTGAACCTTCACCGTTCTCAGCAGGTGCTGTTATATGAAACGCGTCACAGGTCATTCCGCAACCTGCTACTTCGGCAATTATTGTCGCTCCCCGTTTCACGGCATGATCGAGTTCTTCCAGCATTATAACAGCGCCGCCCTCGGATAGAACAAAGCCGTCACGGTCACGATCAAAAGGACGGGAGGCGGTCTGGGGATCGTCATTTCTTGTGGAAAGCGCTTTGAGCTGGCAGAATCCTCCTACGCCGGTCAGGGTAAGCGGGGCTTCAGACCCGCCCGCAAGAATGGCATCCACTCTTCCCAACCTGATCATATCCATTGCTATCGCAATGGCATGACCGCTACTGGCGCATGCGGTTACAGTTGAGAAATTCAGACCCTTTGCTCCAACATCAATTCCCACTCTTCCGGCGGCAATATTGCTTATCATCATGGGGCAGAAGAAAGGATTGATCCTGCTGACACCACGCTCCAGGGCGACTTTATGCTCTCGTTCGAGGGTTGTAATACCACCAATTCCGGATCCTATGATAACACCGAGTCTTTCCGGATCGATATTATTTTCTATGCCGGACTCGTTAAAAGCTTCACGGGCTGCTACCATGGCGAACTGAGTGTACCTGTCGGTTCTCTTTGCAACTTTTCTGTCCAGATAATCCAATGGATCGAAATTCTTCACTTCTCCAGCTATCTGACTGGTGAAATCCTCAGGATTGACGATGGTCATTCTCCGGATTCCACTTATACCGGATACAGCGTTTTCCCAATTTTCGGGAGCCGTTTTCCCGATAGGCCCTATAGCACCGGCTCCAGTTATTACAACACGCTTATGCATAGAATCAATCCTCTATCCTTAAGAAGTAAACGCTCTACTATCCATCTCTGCAGTACCGCACCGCAGTATACTGACTGCGGTGCGTCCAATTCACCAGAACCAACGGTTACTTATCGAGGTCTTTTGCTCTCAGATACTCGATTACTTTGCCAACCGTAGTAAGTTTTGTTGCTTCATCTTCATCAATTCGAAGGCCGAAGGCATCTTCAAAACCCATGATGAGTTCGTACTGATCAATTGAGTCAGCTCCAAGATCTGTATCAAACTGTGCTTCCATAGTTACCTGCTCGGGTTTAACACCCAGCTTGTCAATTATGATTTCGGTTACACGGCTTTCAAGTGACATATTCAATTTCCTTTCTCACGTTGTCAATCCACCATCTACCGGAAGTACTACCCCGGTAATATAAGAAGAAACATCATCAAGTAGAAAATGTACCGCATCAGCGATATTTTCAGGCTGGCCCATTCTCTTAAGCGGAACCCTGCCAGCATAATCTTCCCTGACTTTTTCAGAAAGTTCCCTGGTCATTTCAGTTTCGATAAATCCCGGGGCAACTGCGTTTACGCGGATATTTCTAGCGGCAAACTCCCTTGAAAGAGACCGAGTAAGCCCCAGAAGACCGGCTTTCGTGGATACGTAATTAACCTGTCCCGGTGCACCGAGCAGAGCTACAACGGAAGAAATATTGACAATGGATCCTTCTTTCTGCCGGAGCATGCCGCGGGAAAACGCCCTGCACATAAGGAAAGCGCCGGTCAGATTAACATTTAGGACAAGGTCCCAGTCATTTTTTTCCATTCGCATAATAAGCCCATCGCGCGTAATGCCCGCGTTGTTCACAAGCCCGAATACAGGTCCATGTTCTTTCTCGATCCTGCCGGTGGTCTCCTGTACCGCATTCTCATCGGTAATATCAAGAACCCAGGGGCTGAAAGAGTCTCCGAGTTTGTGAGATGCCGTCTTGAGATCATCCTCCAGAACATCACAGCCTGCAACTGACCAGCCGGATTTCACAAGCTTCTCAGAAATCGAATACCCTATACCCCTTGCAGCACCGGTCACCACAACAAGTCTTTTCATCTCAACCTCCATGCTTGTTCCTACCAGTGCAGTATCATTCCGCCCCATGTAAGTCCGGCACCAAATGCAGCAAGAACCACTGTACTTGAATCCTTTATCGTACTATCCCTTACAGCTTCATCAAGGGCCATGGGAATAGAAGCCGCAGATGTGTTACCATACTTCTGGATATTTATATAAACCTGTTCAGGTCTAAGTTCAAGTGCCCTGGCAGTTGCGTCGATAATTCTCAGGTTCGCCTGGTGGGATACAAGAAGATCAACGTCTTTCTTCTCCGTTCCATCCATTTCAAGAGCTTTCATGCATGAATCATGCATTGCCCTTACTGCATGCTTGAAAATTCTTGCGCCGTTCATATGAATAGTATGCTCATTCTTATCGACGGTTTCAGCCGTAGCAGGTTTTCTGGTTCCTCCTGCTGGTTGCAGCAGATGTTCACCCAGAGAGCCATCACTACCCCAGTGATAGCCTCCCAGCCTCCCGCCGGGACCTTCCGACGATACGGCAACCGCTCCCGCTCCATCACCAAAAAGGATGCAGCTTGACCTGTCAGTCCAGTTGGTGATCTTGGTCAGGCAGTCTGAGCCCACTACTATGAGCTTATCCATCATTCCGGATTCAATGAATGCCTTTGCCTGAACAAGTCCGTAAATAAAAGCAGTGCATCCTGCTTCAAAATCGTAAGCAGGTATCTTTCCCATACCGAGTCTGTCAGCCACCAGTGCCGCAGTTGAAGGAAAATAGTAATCGGGTGTGACAGTTCCGACAATAATGCCCTGAACATCCTCGGGTTTCCATCCCGCCATCTTCATGGCATTTTCAACAGCCACAACCACCAGATCTGAGTTTGCTGTGGAATCGTCGGTTTTTCGGCGTTCCTTTATGCCGGTCATTTTTGTAATCCACTCATCCGAAGTGTCGATTATTTTCTCAAGATCGGCATTTGTGATTACACCATCGGGAACCGCATGCCCTGTACCAACAATATAAGCGTTCCTACTCACCGTTTCTCCAATCTCAAGTTATTGTACGACTGATCTCCTGCCGGATTCTGTCGCTTACCCCGCTTCTATAAAAATCGCACGCAGCAACGATGGCGTTCTTTATTGCCTTCGCGGTACTGCTGCCGTGAGCTACTATCGCAACTCCGTTCAGTCCGAGTAACGGAGCTCCTCCGTACTCGGCCGAATCCAGTCTTTCCCAGAGCTTTGAAAAAGAATGTCTCATCAGTAGATATCCGGCTCTGGAGGTCCAATGACGTTTCATCTCCAGGTAGAGTGATCCTCCAACAAGATCGGCTATCGATTCGAAGGTCTTAAGAAGGATATTGCCTGTAAATCCATCACAAACAATAACATCGGCTTCTCCTTTGAGTATGCCGTCACCCTCTATGTTCCCAAGGAAGTTCAATCCGGAATCTTCCAGCATTCCGTAAACTTCCTGATTCACCGAAGGTCCTTTGGTTCTTTCATGACCTACGTTAAGCAATGATATCCTGGGGTTATCTATACCAAAAACACACTTCGAATAAGCCTCTCCCATAAGGGCAAACTGAAACAGCTGATTCTTGTTACACCCGATGTTGGCTCCTACATCCAGCACAACGATGGGATTGTTCTGGGTAGGAATGGTCGCAGCTATTGCTGGCCTGGGAACACCTTCTATTCTTCCAAGTGCAAAAAGGCTGGCAGCCATCATTGCTCCGGTATTACCGGCACTTACCATGCCCTGTACGAGGCCTTTCTTCTGAAGCCCGGCCATGACAAGCATGGAGCTGTCCGGTTTGCTCTTGAGAGCTTCAGCGGGATGGTCGTCCATGGTTATTACCTGAGAAGCGTGCTGTATGGTTATGGGTAGTTTGGCCCCTTTGCTTCTGGAAAGAAGCCTTGAGAGTACATCTCTGTCCCCGACCAGTCTGATTGCCACATCTTCTGTGGTTGATCTGCTGCAGTCTCTGAAGAACTCGACTACCCCGTGGATTATCACTGAAGGGCCATTATCCCCCCCCATGGCATCCACGGCAATACTGATCGGCTCAGGCAATGGCTGAACCATTCATCAGCATGGGATTCAGAAGATTACCCCTCTTCCGGTGCGATGACCTGCCTGCCATCGTAGAAACCGCAGTGTCTGCAGACCCTGTGCGGGATCCGCGGTTCACCGCACTGGGGGCAATTGCTGGTAGACTTCTCTTTCAGCGCATCGTTTGCTCTTCGTTTATCTCTTCTTGTAGATGAGTGTCTTCTTTTTGGTACAGGCATAGTTCTTTCTCATTTCCTCTAATGTAACCCTAATGACATTTTCTCATTGATTTAATACAGAATGTTATCCAAGAATATACTCAATTATAACATATTCCGGCACAGTCAGGAGAGCAGAGCGGTTTACCGGGGATTGAGAGTAAGACTGCTTCCTGAACGGCAGCGAATATATCGAGTTTGCCGGATTGAGATATCACTTCTCTCTGTTCGTCGGATGCGGGATCGGGAATCCAGGCGTACTCCCGATAGATCTCCTCGGTGATACTGAAGGTTGACGGCTCAAGGCATCTCGCGCAGGGTATTCGAAAATGCGCGTCAAACCAGCCGTTGCACAGGATAGCGTCGTCTCTATAATCGACCTGAAGCTCCAGGGTTCCCTCATGATCGAGGGGCTCCACATCGTCTACATTCCATTCGACCTTCTCAAGGGGTATGATGAATACTCCCCTGTTAATACCACGGGAAAGACTCTTAAGATCGATCACCAGTTTAACGGTATCGAGTTTCATAAAGTATTTTTCATGTGATGGAATTCTTCAATTACTTTATCAAGAATACTGTCTCTTTTCTCAGCGGACTCGGATTGGGCATATATCCTGGCGAGCGGTTCCGTGCCGGACAATCTTATGAGTACCCAGTCACCGCCTTCCAGTATCATCCGCACGCCATCCGTCCGGTCGATAGAATCGACAGCCATACCCGCTATCTCCGATGGATCAGATTCAAAATAGTTCTCCCTGATATGTTCTCCGAGAGAATCGTCAAGCTGAAGATCAACACGCGATGTGTAAACCCTGCCGTACTTCTTCTGAAGATCATCCAGTTGCGCGGCAAGGCCCTTGCCACCGGCACAGACCATTTCCGCTGCGAGAAGGCATGCCAGTATCCCGTCTTTTTCAGGAACATGATCCATAATCGACAGGCCGCCGCTTTCTTCACCTGCAAGAATTACATTCCCGCAAAGCATCTCCGCTCCCAGATACTTGAACCCTACAGGCGTAACTATTGTTTCAAGCCCATGATCCCGGGCTATTCTATCAATGAGACTGCTTGTTGTTATCGATCTGACGGCAGTTCCGGTAAAACCTTTAACTTCTACAAGATAATTCAGAAGGAGGGGAAGAAAATCATGGGGCGAAACAAATTCACCATTCTCGTCGATTATCCCGAATCGGTCTGCATCTCCATCGGTGGCCACTCCAAGTGAGGCTCCGCTGGAAACAACCGCTAGCGCAAGATCGGCAGTACCGCTTTCCCCGGGTTCGGGATGCTGCCTGCCGGCAAAAAGAGGATCTCTAGTCCCGTTCATTACGCGAACTGACACGCCAAGATCTACCAGAATACGGTCAAGAAGACCCGATCCTGCTCCGGAAAATGCATCGTATACAACTTTCAGACCGCTGTTCATGAATACGTCAGCGTTCAGGTACTTCAGAATATCCTTTGAATAATCAGTTCTCAGATCCGCCTTTACGACGCAACCTGAACCCCTTTCAGGTTTTCCTCCCTCTTCGATCATTTTTTCAAGCAAGGCTGTTAAGTCGCTGCCAGCGGGACCGCCGTGCCATGGACTGAATTTTATCCCGTTGTAAAGCGGAGGGTTATGGCTGGCTGTGAAATTGATAACTCCGCCGTGCCCCCCCTTTCTGCAGGCGTGAGAAAGAACAGGTGTAGGGCAGGGTCCACGGGAAAGTAAGACTTCGAATCCGTATCCGGCCATCCGGTCAGCTGTAGACTCCGCGAGCTCCGGAGAGAGAAACCTGCAATCACCACCGATCACAATACTGTTTCGCTTTTCTCTCCGTAGCAGCAGTCCGATTGCGTCTACTACACAGTTAACTCTTTCCCATGTAAATTCCCGCGCTATGATACCCCGCCATCCGGAGGTTCCAAATCTAATCTGCATTACTCCCCGTCCATGAAATACTGCAGGGCTCTCTGGACCGTTTCATCATGAGGGGTCATCATTTTATAGTACATCTCCCGATCCCATGTTCTCGCGGCAATTTCCGTGAAAAGGGACCGTTCTATGTAGTACAGGTTATCGCTGAATTCACCGTCCTCCCATTCAAAGCCCTCTTCAGTGAGATAACTTCTGAAATCGGCAACACACGTACTGTCAGGCCAGAAATCGGTTTCAATATCATGCTCGAGCACATAATCAGTGGCATATTTAAAAAACACTGATGCTGCATAAAGTTCAATGGGAAGTGAACCGGTTATTTCGTGTGTTTCAACCGTAATATCGGGTACGATCCCCCAATTTTGCAGTGTATCCTCGGAGCCGCCATCCAGGTAATCATCATTCAGCGTCCTGTCAATACTTCTGCCATCCGGAGTGAAATACCTTGCAGTAGTCAGCTTAACACCATAATGTCCGAGGTTAGGAAATTCACCAAGGTCCATAAGGGTCTGAACCGATCCTTTCCCATAGGTTCTGCTTCCGATGAGGAAAGCTGCATTATTATCCTGAAGCGCTCCGGCAACTATCTCCGATGAGCTGGCACTTCCACCATCTACCAGGACAACAAGGTCACCGTTGAAACTCATTCTGCTCACAGTGTAGTAATTGTCTTCACCTACTGCATTTCCCCGGGTGGAAACCACCAGTGTACCGGATGGAAGAAAGAAATCGGCTACATCTACAGCCGCCGTGAAGAGTCCGCCGGCGTTGCCCCTGAGATCGAGTATCAGATTCTCAGCACCCTCCTCAACAATGTCCTGCAGAGCGTTCCTGACTTCCTTCCGGGTCTCTTCTCCAAACCTGGAAAGACGTATATAACCTGTATCATCATCTATCATGAATCCGGCGGGAACGGAGGGCAGGTCAATGACATCCCGCTCTATTCCGAAATTGATGGAATCCGGTAATCCGGGCCGGACAACGGTAAGATCAACCGTACTCCCCCGGGGTCCTCTTATCTGCATGACGGCTTCAGTAGTTGTCAGATCTGCTGTTGAAACCCCGTCAATTTCAACGATCTTATCTCCGGCCCTCATACCTGCCCTGAATGCGGGAGTGCCCTCAACAGGCGATATGACCGTCAGCCATTCATCCCTGATACCGATGGTTATTCCAACCCCCTCGAAGGAGCCGGACAGTTGTATACGCAGATTCTCGTAATCGTCGGGACTGAGAAGGATACTGTTGGGATCGAGAGATTCCAGCATTCCTCTCAGGGCAGCCTCTATGAGTTCCTGGGAATCGACGGAGTCAACATAGGTTATGGATGTTCTTGAGAACACGTCCAGGAACAGTTCAAGAGAGGAATTCGTGGAAACAGAGTCGTACGCTATAGCGGAGGGAAGAATCATCAATCCGCCGGCGACCATAAGCCCGGCAGCAAGAACTACAGTAACCCAGCCTGGCAGGAATTTTCTCATTATCCGTCTCCCCTGTCATTATTGCCTGAAATAAGTCTTATAACACTGTCTTTAATAAGTCGATCCTGAACTTCCGGTTCCGCAGAAGCATCAATAACAAAGTATCTGGCCTCTTCCTCCGCAAGTTTGAGATAGATCTGTCTTACGCGTTTGTGGAAGGAGATCGTCTCAAGTTCTATTCTGTCCTTCTCCCTCCCCTGTCTTCGCAGCCGCGCGAATCCTTCCTCGGGATCAAGATCAAGAAGAATCGTTAAATCCGGCACAAGACCACCAGTAGCAAGGCTGTCAGCATCTTTTACGGGTTTCTCCGGAAGGCCTCGACCACCAATCTGATAAGCATAAGTGGCATCGGAGTAACGTTCACAGATCACATTAATACCCTCTTGAAGCGCTGGTCTGATAACGAGATCAACATTTGACGCCCTCGATGCGAGGTACAGCATCAGCTCGGTAAGAGGTGAGATAAGAAGTTCCGGGTCCAGAAGCAGCGAACGTATCCTCTCGGAGGCCAGCGGGCCTCCCGGTTCCCGTGTATGAAGAACTGAAATACCGCTGCGCTCAAGGCTGCCTATGAGTTTTCGGCACCGGGTGGATTTGCCGGCTCCCTCAACTCCCTCGAAAGTGATGAAGCTGCCACG
>CAZUYF010000021.1:0-1120 GCA_964624675.1 uncultured bacterium | reverse complement strand
CACCGCATCTATTATCACGCCTGCGGAATTAGGGCTGTCAACCACTTCCAGCTTGGCTTCGATAGTAAGCGGAACATCTCCGAAGCTGGTGCCTTCCATCCGGATATAGCACCATTTTCTATCATCCAGCCAATCGATGTAATCGCTGGGACCGATGTGCACGTTTCTGGGTTCAAGACCGCCGGGCAGCTGGGAGGTTACAGCGTTGGTTTTGGATATCTTCTTGCTCTCAAGTCTTTCACGTTCGAGCATATTGAGGAAATCGGTATTTCCGCCTACATTCAGCTGGTAGGTGCGGTCAAGTCTTACACCTCTGTCTTCGTACAGACGGGTCATTACTCTGTGAAGTATAGTTGCGCCTACCTGGCTCTTGATATCATCTCCCATGACTGGAAGCCC
This sequence comes from uncultured bacterium, assembly GCA_964624675.1. GTDB lineage: Bacteria > Fermentibacterota > Fermentibacteria > Fermentibacterales > JCC-6 > Aegiribacteria. Next base: position 721 of record CAZUYF010000021.1, on the reverse strand, counting down.
GCGATCACGGAACCTCTTCTGCCAGTATGGTTCGCTTGCGATGAAAACCGGTATGGCGTTCACAAATGCGCAACCCGCATCAAGTATCTGTTCAACATACCACTTCGTTGCCTCTTCGCTGCCGACAGGCAGATAACTGACTACCACGTCGGTTTTTGTCTCTTTGAGTATTCCGACTATATCGGATGTGGGTCCGGGTGCTTTCTTGATGACTTCCTTGAGATACTTTCCAAGACCGTCGTGTGTCATACCCCTGTGTACTTTGACTCCGATTTTCGGTACGTCGCAGAGCTTTACAGTACAGTTCGGATCGGCAAGGATGGCTTCACTGAGATCTTTCCCGACCTTTGTAATATTGATATCGAAAGCAGCTGAAAATTCCACATCATTGATGTGATATCCTCCCAGATTCACATGCATGAGACCGGGAACCTTATCTTTCTCGGATGCGTTCTTGTAGAACTCTACGCCCTGAACAAGACTACTGGCACAGTTTCCCACGCCTATGATCGCAACTCTCACTTTTTTTGACATTCATAGCCTCCCTGAATGGATAGAACGAATAACTGAACGGCTGATCGAGATATCATTCCTTATCCAGTGAAATCCCTCTGCCGTCCCTGAATACTTTAGCGAAACGCTGCCCCGCAGTAAACCATGATCCCGCAGCAAGAACTATCAGCGTAATTACCAGAGCCCGGGTATCCCACAATCCTGCGGC